>CAKVBA010000007.1 GCA_934725305.1 uncultured Parabacteroides sp.
AATGGCACTTTTGATTCGGAAAGTTGGATTTCGCGCCCGCGAAATGGTGCTTTTGAGTTGGAAAGTTGGATTTCGCGTCCGCGAAATGGCACTTTTGATTCGGAAAGTTGGATTTCGCGCCCGCGAAATGGTGCTTTTGAGTTGGAAAGTTGGATTTCGCGCCCGCGAAGTGGTTTTTTGATTCCGGAAAATGGATTTCGACCCCTCGAAATTGGTTTTCTGACTTGGAAAAATGGATTTCGACCCCTCGAAATTGGTTTTCTGGCTTGGAAAAATGGATTTCGAGGCCTCGAAGTGGTTTTCTGACTTGAGAAAATGGATTTCGACCCCTCGAAATTGATTTTCTGACTTGGAAAAATGGATTTCGAGGGGTCGATAAACAGTTTAATGAGCTTCGAGCCAGTTTTTGCCTTCGCCACAGTCTGCAATCAGTGGCACTTGCAGGGGAATGACCTGTTCCATCTCTTCCAAGACAATCTGTTTCACTTTATTCAGCTCGTCACGCCATACATTGAAGTTGAGTTCGTCGTGAACCTGCAAGATCATTTTACTGCGCAATTGCTCGTGTTCAAAGCGTCGGTGGATGCGCACCATGGCCAGCTTGATAATGTCGGCTGCGCTTCCCTGGATGGGTGCATTGATGGCATTTCGTTCGGCATAACCTCGCACCACAGCATTGTGTGAATTGATGTCCGGCAAGAAGCGTTTGCGCTTAAACAGCGTTTCGACGTAGCCGTTTTCCTTGGCCACCTGGATGCTTTTGTCCATATAGGCACGGATGCCCGGATAGGTGCGGAAATAGCCATCGATCAGCTCTTTCGATTCGGCCCTTGGGATGCTTAATCGTTCGGCCAGACCAAAGACGGAGATGCCATAGATGATGCCGAAGTTGGCCGTCTTGGCTTTACGTCGCATGTCGCTCGATACCTCTTCGACCGGAATGCCATAGATTTTGGCTGCCGTGGCGGCGTGAATATCGGCTCCGCTCCGGAAGGCCTCAATCATGTGTTCGTCTCCACTCAAATGGGCCATGATGCGGAGTTCAATCTGAGAATAGTCGGCCGAGAAGAAGACGCAATCTTCGTTGTCTGCCGTGAAAGCCTTGCGTATCTCTCGTCCCAGTTCGTCTCTGACCGGGATGTTCTGCAGGTTGGGATTGGTCGAGCTGAGTCGTCCCGTCGAGGTCACGGCCTGGTTGAACGAAGTATGAATCTTGCCCGTCTCGGGATAGATCAGTTCGGGTAGAGCATCAATATAGGTGCTCAAGAGCTTCTTCAGACTGCGGTATTCGAGCAGTTTGCCAATGATGGGATGTTTGCTGCGCAATTTCTCCAACACCTCTTCGCTGGTGCTGTATCCGCCCGTCTTGGTCTTCTTGGCCTTGTCGTCCAGTTTCAGATGGTCGAACAGCACTTCGCCCACCTGTTTGGTCGAATTGATGTTGAACTCTTTTCCGGCCAGTTCATACACCTCTTGTTCGATTGCGTTCATCGAGGCCGTCAATGTCTCTGACGATTGCTTCAGGGCGGCGGTGTCGAGTGTGACGCCGGTATATTCCATCTCGGCCAGCACATAGATCAGCGGCATCTCTATGTCGAAGAAGAGCGGCTCGACCTGTTCCTTTTTCAGTTCCGGAGCAAAATAGTTTTTCAGCTTCAGGGTGACGTCGGCATCCTCTGCCGCATATTCGGCCACCTGCTCAATGGCTACATCTCGCATTGTGCGTTGCTTTTTGCCCTTAGGACCAATCAGCTCTTCGATGGCAATGGTCTTGTAGTGTAGATAAGTCTCGGCCAAATAGTCCATGCCATGTCGCAGTTCGGGATTGATCAGATAGTGGGCGATCATGGTGTCAAATAGCGGGCCGGCCACCTTCACTCCATATTTACGAAGCACCAGCAGGTCGAACTTGATGTTCTGTCCGATCTTTTGGATCTTCTTATTTTCGAGGGCAGGAGCAAAGCGTGCCACCTGTCCGGCAGCTTCAGTCGGGTCGGCTGCGACAGGCACATACCAAGCCTCATTTTCCTTCACGGCAAACGACATTCCCACCAATCCGGCTCTGAGCGGATCGATGCCGTCGGTTTCTGTGTCAAAGGCAAAAAATTCCTGACTCTCTAAAAAGCGGGCTAATTCGGCCTGTTTTTCTTCTGTATCAGCCAGATAGTAGGTGTGAGGAGTGGACTTTAAGTCCGCGAGAGTTGAATATTTGGAATCATCCGCACTCTCGGTCGCAAATATATCAAAGAGCGAGCCTTGAACAGGACCTTCCGGAGCCGTCTGTTTTTTGTCGTCGCCCGTCAGTCGGTTGATGAATGTCTTCAGCTCTAAATCTTTGTAAATTTCTATTAATTGATCTTTGTCCGGTTCCTGGCGCAGGCAAAGCTCTTCATCAAACTCGATAGGCACATCGGTTCGGATGGTTGCCAGGAATTTTGAGAAGCGTATCTGTTCTTTGTTCTCTTCGATCTTCTTCTTCTGTGCACCTTTCAGCTGATCGGTATTCTCAAGCAGGTTGTCAATCGATCCGAATTGGGCCAGCAGCTTTTGTGCCGTCTTTTCGCCCACACCCGGACAACCCGGAATGTTGTCGGCCGTGTCGCCCATCAATCCCAGCATGTCGATTACCTGTTCGGTTGAGGTGAGACCATATTTCTCCAACACTTCGGCCACGCCCAACACTTCATAGTCGCCTCCGAATTTGGGGCGATACATATATATATGGTCTGCAACCAGCTGGCCGTAGTCTTTGTCGGGCGTCATCATATAGACCTCGAAACCCTTTTGGGCGGCCTGTCGGGCAATCGTGCCAATCACGTCGTCAGCCTCGAAGCCCGTTACTTCCAGCAGAGGAATGCGATAGGCTTGGATAATCTGTTTGATGATCGGGACCGACTGGCGAATCACCTCGGGCGTCTCTTCGCGTTGTGCTTTATAGTCGGTATAGGCTTCGTGGCGGAAAGTAGGTCCGCTGGGATCGAAACCGATAGCGATATGAGTTGGCTGTTCGCGTTTGAGCACATCTTCCAAGCTGTTGATAAAGCCGAAGATTGCAGATGTATTAATTCCCTTCGAGTTGATACGAGGGTTTTTTAGAAAAGCATAATAGGAACGGTAGATGAGCGCATAGGCATCAATCAGGAATAACTTCATTGCTCTTAACACGTTTTAGTGGGACAAACTGGGGGTAAATGTACGAAAAAACTCGCTTACTCGATAGTTTTTGTTACTTTTGCGCATCTTTGCATAAGTTATGAGTGAGAGAAGAAAACAAATAGAAGAACCGGTAGCTGCTGAGTTTGCACGCTTCAATGAAGACTTTGAGTCGTCGCTTCGTAGCGAGACGAATAGGCTGCAATCAGCTATAGAAATACTATTAAACTCTACCGGAAAGCATGTACGTCCGTTGTTGGTGTTGCTGACTGCAAAAGCTTGTGGGCAGGTAAAAGACCAAACTATCAACTCGGCTGTTTTATTGGAATTGCTTCATACGGCCACATTGATTCATGACGATGTGATTGATGAGACCAAGCAGCGTCGGGGTGTGCCGTCGTTGAATGCCATTTTCGATAATCGTGTCTCTGTGTTGGTGGGTGATTATATTCTTTCTACCGCCTTGACGCGTTCTATACAGACGGGAGATTTGCGTATTGTGGCTATCATCTCCAACTTGGGCCGCGACCTGTCAGAGGGTGAAATCAAGCAGCTCGAGACGGCCGAAGATAGTATTATTGATGAGGCTTGTTATATGCAGGTGATCCGTAAGAAGACGGCCACATTGCTTTCTGCCTGTACCGAGATTGGGGCTATTTCATCCGGAGCAACAGCGGAGCAGGTCGATTTGTGCCGTCAGTTCGGCGAGTATTTAGGCTATGCTTTCCAGATCAAAGATGATATATTTGATTACTTCCACGAAGCTCAGATTGGCAAACCCACCGGTAATGATATTCGTGAAGGAAAGGTAACGTTACCATTGCTGTATGCCTTAAAACAGGGTGGAGTTGAAGCCGAGGCGTTTCTTCGGGTGATTCGCGAGAAGGATTTCACGCAGGAAAATGTGGAAGCCCTGATTGCTTTTGCCAAAGAACGAGGTGGCATCGAATATGCCGAAAGCCGCATGAAGGAATATCGAGACAAGGCCGTTGAGGTGTTGCAATCACTACCTGACACGGCTGCCCGTCGCTCTCTATTCGCGTTGGCTGACTATATCATTGAACGCTCGAAATAACTCGGCAGAGTAGGAGAGAGGCAATCAATACCGGCGTTGCGCTGCTCTGCGGTCGAAGGTGTTTGTTGTGGATTTTACCCATGAAGATGGATAAAGAAAAGCATGTAATCTGGTCGGAATAGCTCTGACAGATTACATGCTTTTTCTTTTGTATTCCCGTTTTTCCTATTGATAGAATAGGCCGAAAACGGAGTAGTTATTCCGTCCAAAATGGGTGCCTGTCCAATTCCAACGGAGTAGGCACCCAATCCGAACGGAGTGCCTACCCATTTTCCGGAAAGTATATACCCTCTTTTAACGCTCTTCGAATGCGATGAGAAGAGGGCAAATCATATAAAGATGGCGGTGGGGCGAGTGTGGGGTTTAATTACCCAATCTCTTTTCGATATCACCAACAAGGCTGCTGGCTCCGATACGGAACAGTTCGTTGTTCAGCCATTCTTCGCCCAAGATCTCTTTGACGATGGTGTAATACTTCACCGCATCTTCGGCCGAGCGAACACCACCCGACACTTTGATGCCGGCACGTCTTCCAGTCAAATCATGATAGGTTTTAAGCACCTTACACATGGTGTAAACAGCTTCGAAAGTAGCTCCGGGGTAACCTTTGCCGGTAGATGTTTTGATGAAGTCTGCACCTGAATAAAGAGCCAGGATTGAGGCCTTCTGAATGTTGGCAGCCGTTACAAGTGCACCTGTTTCCAGGATAACTTTTAGGTGAGCATCGCGGCAACTCTCTCTGATTTCCTCCAATTCATCGGTCAATTCTTCGTATGCCTCTTCCATGAAGTAGCCCAAGTTAAGCACTACGTCAATCTCGTTTGCACCCTGCATAACGGCCATGGCAACCTCTGCTATTTTAATTTCGGTAAAGGTCTGAGAAGAGGGAAAACCACCGGCAACAGAAGCAATCTTTGTGTTTTGAGCTGTCAATGCCTGCTTCACGGTTTCCACGAAATTAGGATAGGTGCAGATAGCAGCAACATTGGGAACATCGGGACGAGTACCTTCGTAATCGTTTACCTTATCTACCATTTTCCAGATAGACTCTTTCGTATCCATACTGGTCAAAGAGGTTAGATCGATGCAGCCATGAATCATCTTCAACACCTCCGGTGTGAAGTTTTCTTCGTATTTCTGTTCGATCAATGCATTCACCGCACGAGTTGTCTCTTCATCAGACAACGGTTGTTCATATTTGCTGATTGCATCGTGATATTTGTCCATTTGTGCTGTCTGTTCGTGATCGTGATCGTGGCCACAATCGCAGTTGTGTTCGTGTGTCATAAATTATAACTTTTGATTGTTAATATGTCTCGTTTTATCTCTGTCGGTTTTCTTCTGCAGATTCTTTTCGAAGGCAGCCGTCAGATCGATGCCTGTTTGGTTGGCCAAGCAGATAAGAACCCATAGCACATCGGCCATTTCATCGCCCAAATCCCGGTGTTTGTCGCTCTCCTTAAAAGACTGTTCGCCGTAGGTGCGAGCCATGATACGCGCCAATTCACCCACCTCTTCGGTAAGAATGGTCATATTGGTAAGCTCGTTGAAGTAGCGTACACCATAGGTCTTGATCCATGAATCGACCATCTGTTGCGCCTGTTGAATCGTGATATCAGCCATCTCTATTCCTTGTTTTGTGAGTCGATCAAGATGGTGACAGGGCCATCGTTGAGCAGTTCAATCTTCATATCTGCGCCGAAAGTTCCGGTCTGAACCTGCTTTCCTAATTGAATACTCATCTCTTCACAGAAGGATTCATACATGGGAATGGCTGTGTCGGGTTTGGAAGCTCTGATGTAAGAGGGGCGATTTCCTTTCTTGGTTGAAGCCTGCAGAGTGAATTGGCTTACCACCATAATTTCTCCGTCGCTATCCATGACAGAACGGTTCATTACTCCGTTTTCATCGTCGAAGATGCGTAGATTGCAGATCTTTTTACAAAGCCAATCGATGTCCTCTTGGGTGTCTCGATCTTCGATTCCTACCAAAACGAGCAGCCCTTTTCCTATTTTAGATTTAAGCTGACCGTCGATGGTGACTGATGCGTGTTGTACGCGTTGTGTAACTGTTCTCATTTTATATTATATCGTTTTATGTTTCTCTATACATTCTTGTGCTCTGTCTGAGTCAATGCCTCTTTCAGAATGCGGGCTTTGGCTTCTCCGATGTATTGTTTCAGGTCGTCAACCGAAGCTTCGCGTATTCGTTTCACACTTTTATACTGACGTAAAAGTACTGTTTTTGTCTTTTCACCGATGCCTTTTATGCTATCCAATTCCGATTGGGTTTGTCCTTTGCTTCGTTTGTCTTTATGGAATGTGATGGCAAAGCGATGCACTTCGTCTTGCATACGGGTGAGCAGATGAAAGAGCGGACTGTTGATAGGCATTCCCACGGTCACCGGAGGAAAACCAAAGAGCAGTTCGGCGGTGCGGTGCCGTCCGTCTTTCGCAAGTCCGGCAATCGGTATTGTCAGGTGCAATTCATCTTCGACCACAGAACGAACCACTTCCATTTGTCCCTTTCCACCGTCTGTGATGATTAAATCCGGTAGCGGTAGTTGCTCTTCAATCGCACGTCTATACCGGCGGCGAACCACCTCCTTCATCGATGCATAGTCGTCGGGACCAACTACGGTCTTGATCGTATATTTGCGGTAATCCTGTTTGGAAGGTTTGCCCATCTTGAATACGACACAAGCAGCCACGGCGTCGCTGCCCTGAATATTGGAGTTGTCGAAACACTCGATTTGAGCGGGTATCTTTTCCAAATGTAATGCCTCTTGAATCTCTTTCAACAGTCTTGTGTTGCGCTGTTCCGGATTGAGCTTTTCGGCCTGCTTTAGTTTGTCCACCTTGAATTGTTTTACATTCATCTCGGACAATTCGAGCAATTTCTTCTTGTCGCCCCTTTGAGGAATTGTGATGGTTACATTGCCCAGTTCGATTTCTATAGGGAAAGGAAGGATAATCTCACGGGCTGTACTATTGAATCGCTTGCGCATCTCAACGATGCCCAGGCAGAGTAGTTCCTCTTTCGTTTCGTCGAGTCGTTTTTTATACTCGATGGTGTAGGCTTGCACAATAGCTCCATTGCCAATATGCATATAGTTGATGTAGGCACTATTCTCGTTTTCGGCTATCGTGAATACATCGATATTATGAAGCATCGGTGTAACCACCGTCGATTTGGAGCGGTAATTCTCGATGACATCATATTTCTCCTTGATGGTTTGAGCCTCTTCAAATCGTAGTTCGGATGCTAATAGCTGCATCTTTTCGTAGAGCATTTTGCTTACTTGCGAAATGTTGCCGCGCAAGATCTCTTTAATCTCGGAGATGTTTTGCTGATATTCTTCCTGGCTTTGTAATCCTTCGCAAGGCGCTTTGCATCGTTTGATATGGTATTCGAGGCAGACTTTGTAGCGGCCTTCACGGATTGTTTCGGGTGTCAGCGGATACTTGCATGTGCGGATTGGATAGAGCTCCTTGATCATTTGCAGCATTACCTTGGCGGTATAGACAGAAGGATAGGGACCGAAATATCTGGAGCCGTCGCGCACGATATTGCGTGTTTGATAGACGCGCGGGAAGTATTCGTTCTTGATTACAATCGACGGATAGGTCTTGTCATCCTTTAGCAATACATTGTAGCGCGGCCTGTATTGTTTGATCAGATTGTTCTCGAGAAGCAGTGCGTCCTCTTCCGTATCGACTACAAAATATTTGATGTCCCGAATCTGTTTGACCAGTACGCTTGTCTTCTTGCTGTTCTGTTCTTTGTTGAAATAAGAAGAGACACGACGTTTCAGGTTCTTGGCTTTACCCACATAGATAATGGTTCCCTTTTCGTCGAAGTACTGATAGCATCCCGGCTTCTCCGGAATAACAGACAGTATTGTTTTGATATGTTCTAAGACTGTTTTATTCATGTTTTCTCTCCTTATATCAATCAATTAGGCTCTTTGTCTTAAAGTATATGTTTCACGTGGAACAAACCCCTTATCGGCCCAGCATAACCAGCAGGATGTTGATGTCGCTGGGGGAAATACCAGGGATTCGGCTTGCCTGAGCAATCGTCTCCGGGTCTATACGAGTCAGCTTCTGACGCGCCTCCGTAGATAGAGACTGGATAGACATGTAGTCGAACTTTCCTTGGATGCGGATGTTCTCAAGACGGTTGATCTTCTCTGCTATGATTTGCTCGCGGCGGATGTATCCGCTATATTTGATCAAGATCTCGGCCGCTTCTATAATTTCCTCTTTGCGCGAAGCCGGCACCTTGTCCAGCTCTGCTTGTAGCGCCGGAATGAAAGGAGCCAAGCTCATTAGTGAAAGCTGCGGACGAACCACCAGCTCGACCAGCTTGCATCCATGAGAAAGCGGAGTGGTGCCTAAGCTTTCCAAGGCACTGTTGATGTATTGAGCCTTGACGGAGTAGTTCTCGACAAACGAGATGATCGCATCGCGGCTCTCTCTCTTTTCGACTAACAGATCGTGACGATGCGCATCCGCCAAACCTAACTGATATGATTTTTCAGTCAGACGCATGTCGGCATCATCCTGTCGAAGCAGGATGCGATATTCGGCTCGTGAGGTGAACATGCGGTAAGGCTCGTCCACGCCTTTGGTCACAAGGTCGTCAATCAACACACCAATGTATGCCTCGTCGCGTCCTAATACAAAAGGAGAGCCTCCATGACAATTGATGTGCGCATTGATGCCGGCTACCAAACCTTGTCCGCCTGCCTCTTCATAACCGGTAGTTCCGTTGATCTGTCCGGCAAAGAAGAGATTCTTGATCTGTTTTGTCTCTAAGTTATGATGTAGCTGAGTCGGATCAAAGAAGTCGTATTCGATGGCATAGCCCGGACGGTAGATTTGTACATCGCGGAATGCAGGAATAGCTTGCAAGGCTCGCAACTGAATATCTAATGGGAGAGAAGAGGAGAATCCATTCAGATAATATTCCTGTGTAGTTTCCCCTTCAGGTTCCAAGAACAACTGATGCTGCGGTTTGTCGGCAAAGGTGACAATCTTTGTTTCGATGCTGGGGCAATAACGTGGCCCGATACTTTGAATCTGTCCGTTGTAGAGAGGAGAGTCGGGCAGACCCTGACGCAAGATATCATGACACGCTTCGTTGGTGAAAGTTGTCCAGCAACTCAACTGCTTTAAGGCGCGGTTTGAGTTGTCCAGATAAGAGAATTTATGGAAGTCGTTTTCACCCGGCTGTTCGGTCATTTCATCGAAATGCACACTACGCCCGTCGATACGTACCGGTGTTCCTGTCTTCATACGATCGGTGCGGATGCCCAAGTCTTTCAGCTGTTCGGTCAAACCCGTAGAGGCCGGCTCAGAGATACGTCCGCCTCTGATCTGTGTACGTCCGATATGCATCAAACCATTCAGGAAGGTTCCGTTCGTCAAAACAACAGCACCTGCACGGAACTCCACCAGCATGCCGGTGCGTACGCCACAAACCTGTCCATGTTCGATGATCAGTTCGGTTACCATATCTTGCCAGATGGATAGATTCGGCATGTTCTCCAAGATGCCACGCCAGCAGTCAATGAATCGGGCACGGTCGCTTTGAGCTCGCGGACTCCACATCGCAGGCCCTTTGCTTCGATTTAGCATGCGGAATTGAATGGCGGTGCGGTCTGTTACGATACCCATATATCCACCCAGAGCATCAATCTCACGAACGATTTGTCCTTTGGCAATACCACCTACGGCAGGGTTACAACTCATTTGGGCAATCTTGTTCATGTCCATCGTGATCAAGAGTGTTTTTGAACCCAGATTGGCAGCAGCAGCGGCGGCTTCACAGCCTGCATGTCCGGCGCCTACCACAATTACGTCATAATTAAAAGTCATTGTTCTTTCCCTTTTATTTTACGCAAAGATAGTTACTGTCGGGCAAAGTTTGGGCGAATCCTTAGATAATAAATAGATTGAGAAACTGTTTTGAAGGTTTGGCTATCTATTGGTTCGTTCACACTCTAACGCAAAAGAGGCTGTATCGCGGAATGATTCGTTGATACAGCCTCTTTGGCCGTTTGATTATTCTTTTCTGTAAACTCCTTTTCAGCGGAAAGCAAGATGTGTTTATTGGGGTTGGCAAGGATTGGCCTTGCAAACGTCAGGCAATATAGCCAAGGCCTTGTTCTCATTTGCCTCCATGATTTCTCGTTCACCAGGCCCTTTGTCGTTGATACCGCACAGATGCAAGATACCATGGATGATGGTGCGGTGTAGTTCTTCGTTGTAGGGCGTGTTGAACGTTTCAGCATTTGTCTTCACCGTGTCGAGACTGATGAACAGATCTCCTGATATCTTATTCCCGTTGGTATAGTCAAACGTGATGATATCGGTATAGTAGTCGTGTTGCAGATATTGACGGTTTACCTCCAATATCTTTTCGTCCGAACAAAAGATGTAGCTGATGTCTCCCGTCTTTTTGCCATAGGATAGGGCCACTTCTTTGATCCAGCTGCTTACTGCTTCTTGGTTGATGCTGGGGAGTTCAATCTCTTCTGCGTAATAGGCAATCATAGTCTTCTCTTTGTTTGTTTCTGCAAAAGTACGATATTCTCATAAGATAAGACTATGTTACCCGTTCTTTTCTTCTTACATCCGTTTGATGCCATCTTTATCCGAAGAAGAGATAAGCCATCGCAATGGCTGCAATAGCTCCGGCCAAATCTGCCAAAAGGGAACAAGGAATGGTGTAGCGCGTATTGCGAATGCCTACACTTCCGAAATAGAGAGCAATGACGTAGAAGGTTGTGTCGGTCGAACCCTGTACGATGGAGGCCAATCGACCCACAAAAGAGTCGGCTCCGTAGGTATTCATGGCATCCAACATCATGCCACGGGCACCGCTTCCGCTAAGTGGTTTCATCAGGATTGTTGGCAAGGCTTCTACGAAATCGGTGTTGACACCGATAGAGGCAAAGCCGAATCGGACTCCATCAATCAGGAAATCCATGGCGCCGGATGCACGGAAGATGCCGATGCCGACCAAGATGGCAATCAAGTAGGGAATGATGGTGATGGCCGTCTGAAATCCCTCTTTGGCTCCTTCGATAAAGGTATCATAGACGTTGATCTTTTTCCGGATACCACTGACGATAAATCCACAGATGATGGTAAAAAGAAGTGTGTTTGCAAAGAGAGTCGAATAGAGCGATACCTGCTCTTGGCTAAGCGTACGGAACAGGGCAATGACACCTCCGATAAAGAGAATCATTCCTCCGAAGAAGAGAAGCAGATTCCGTTGAAGTATGTTGATGCGTTGCTTAAAGCAGACCGTTAGAATGGCAACAAGGGTAGAGGTGAATGTGGCAAGCATGATAGGCAAGAACACATCCGAAGGATTGGCTGCACCCAGTTGTGCCCGATACATCATGATGGTGATAGGAATCAACGTGAGTCCGGAAGCATTCACGCAAAGAAACATGATCATGGCGTTGCTGGCGGTCTCTTTATGGCTATTTAGTTCTTGCAACTGTTGCATGGTTTTTAGTCCCATGGGCGTGGCGGCATTGTCGAGTCCAAGCAGGTTGGCCGAGAGATTCATGAAGATGGAGCCGGTAACCGGATGTCCTTTGGGAATATCGGGAAACAGTTTGCTGAAGACCGGAGAGGCCAGTCGGGCGAAGCTTTGAATAATGCCGCCCCGTTCGCCAATCTTCATCATGCCGAGCCAAAGAGAGAGAATTCCGGTCAGCCCGATAGATATCTCAAACCCGGTTTTGGCAGAGGCAAAAGAGGCGTTGATGATTTCAGTGAACACGTTTGTGTCGCCACCCAACAGCAGTTTTCCGCAAGCTACAACGAAAGCGATTAGGAAGAAGGATATCCAGATGTAGTTTAGTACCATATTTGTAAAATTGATGTGTAATATGTTTCTACAAATTTAGGAATTAATTGGTAATAGATTTGTACATTTGTGAAGTTACGTTTATAAATAAAGAATAGCTATGACAAAGATCCTGGTTACCTACAACATGTTTCGTGAGGGTTTTGCCGAACTGGAAGCCCGCTACGATGTGACTTTCCCCGAAGGTAGAGATTTTACTTATGAAGAGGTGTGTGAAATGATTCCCGACTACGATGTGCTTTGTCCGATGTTTACCTTTCCGGTAGATGCCAAGATGATTGAGCGGGCCTCTAAGTTGAAACTGATCGCCAACTATGGCGTTGGTTATAATAACATTGATGTGGCTTGTGCTCTGCAGAGAGGAGTGGCGGTAGCCAATACGCCCGATCCGGTAACGGCACCGACCGCCAATTTGGCCTTGGGTTTGATGATTGATTCTGCCCGCCGTATCACGGAATGTGACCGTAAGTTGCGGACATTGGGTACTCAAATGAAGATTGGTTTGCTGGAGAATCTGGGTACTTCTATTACCGGACAGACGTTGGGCATCTTGGGTATGGGACGTATCGGAAAGGAATTGGCCAAGCGTGCTCATGCCTGTGGAATGGAGGTAATCTATCATAACCGTCATCAGCTTTCAAGCGACGAAGAGGCCGCATTAGGCGTAGCTTATGTATCGAAAGAGGAGTTGTTGGCTCAGTCTGATTTCGTGTCATTGAATGCACCTTATACACCGGAGACACATCATATGATTGGTGAAGCTGAGCTTTCTCAGATGAAAAGCTCAGCTATTCTTATCAATACGGCACGCGGACCGATGGTTGATGAGCATGCCTTGGTGAAGGCTTTGCAGGAGGGACAAATCAGAGGTGCCGGATTGGATGTATTTGAGTTCGGTGATTTCCCATTGCCCGAATTGCTGGCGCTCGACAATGTCGTCTTGACTCCGCATATCGGAACACAGGCGGTGTCAACACGTCTGGCCATGGCCAAGGCGGTTTGTAATAATGTCATCGGTTTCCAAGAGGGCGACCGACCTGTGTCACGCGTTGTAAAACCATGACCGCCGAATCTGTTTTAGAGGAACTACAGTCGGTAGCCAGTCGGGAGAAGGCCATCCATTTGAGCCGTTTCTTCAAGACCGGACCGGGACAATATGGTGAGGGCGATCGCTTCATGGGAGTGATCGTTCCTCATACCCGAAGCATTGCCAAGGCCAACCGGATGACTCCGTTTGATGAGTTGCAGCGCTTGCTCGACAGTCCTTGGCACGAGGCTCGTTTGTGCGCTCTGTTGATATTGGTCTTGCGCTATAAATGGAGCAAGACAACCGATGCTGAGCGGGAGGCAATCTATCAGTTTTATGTACGCAATATGCGCCGGTGCAATAACTGGGACTTGGTTGATCTGACCTGTCGGGATATTGTGGGAGAATATTTGGTGAGTCGTGACCGGTCGCCGCTCTACCGATGGGCCGATAGTGATTGCTTGTGGGAGCAACGCATCGCCGTCGTTTCGACATGGGCTTTTATACGGAGAGGAGATTTCTCCGACACATTCGCTTTGGCGAAGTTGCTGATCAACCATCCGCACGACTTAATGCATAAAGCGGTGGGATGGATGCTTCGTGAAGTGGGCAAGAAAGACTGCCAAGCCTTGACATCCTTTTTGGAGGAATATGCTCCGTTGCTTCCGCGTACTACGCTGCGTTATGCCATCGAGCATTATCCCGAAGAGCAACGGCAATCCTTCTTGAAGAGACCTCGTTTGAAAACGAATGGTATCGTAAAATAGGATAGGAGTCTGTTGCTTTGAATTTGGATCACGGCTCTTTTATTTAATCCGATTTGGTTTAAAAAGGCAGTCTTGTGTGCGTATTTGGGCATATCAATAGCGGCCGTAACGAGTAGTTATTGTAATTTTTTAGAGCTGTTGTTTGCTGGAAACTGATGACAAATCCGGCTGAAACGGCGGGTGAATCCGTGGAAATTGACCGATGAGTCCGGCTCGGGTCAAATGCCCTCTAAAAAGGGTCTATAGACTGTCTTTCAATACTCTATAGACTTCCCGGAATTAGTCTATAGACTTTCCCGAAAAAGGGTATAGACTTTTTTGAAATTGGGTAGGCACTCCGTTCGGATTGGGTAGGCACTCCGTTGGAAAGGAATAGTTATCCAATTTCCGGAAATAGACTACTCCGTTTTGGCTGAGTTAATAGCTTCCCGACTTCTCGTTGGCTTATTGTGTTTTTCAGGAAATCGCCTCATGACTTATAAACCGTAGGAGTAAAAAAATCCCCCTTACAATCCAAGGAAACACTCGCTATAAAACAACTATATGTTTGAGTGAACAACATTTTCTTAAATGAAAGAGTCGTGAGTTTAGATGCAGATATGTGGGCCGAATAGCACGATTATCCAAAAAATCGTTTAAGTTTGCAAAAAGAATCAGAAGAACCACAATTTAGAAATTTATAAGAGAGAAGATGAATCAGATAAAATCTGTGTGTGTCTATTGTGCTTCGAGCACGAAGATTGCTCCGATCTATTTCGAGACGGCAGAACAGCTGGGGAGAATATTGGGTGAACGTGGAATACGCGTAGTCAATGGTGCCGGCAGTATTGGATTGATGGCTGCCGTGTCGGACGCAGCTCTGGCGGCAGGAGGAACCGTAACCGGAGTGATTCCTCATTTTATGGTGGAACATGGCTGGCAGCACAATGGCTTGACCGAACTGATAGAGGTGAATGATATGCATGAACGCAAGCAGCTTATGGCTCGTCTGTCGGATGCCGTGATTGCTTTACCGGGCGGTTGTGGAACCTTGGAAGAGCTTCTCGAAATAATTACTTGGAAACAGTTGGGGCTTTACCTGAATCCGATAGTCATATTAAATATAAACCATTATTTCGATCCGTTGATCGAGATGCTATGGCGTGCGGTTGACGAGCAGTTTATGCGTCCGTTGCATACCGACATGTGGCAGGTGGCAACAACAGCTGATGAGGCCGTTGAGATGATTCATTCCATGCGGATATGGAATAAGAGCGATGGGAAGTTTGCCGCTATTTAGAACAACATGTAATCAAATAATAAATTCTATATACTATGGAAACACTGGACTTGCTGAATGAATGGATCCATTATCTGAACGATAATGTGATTACGTATGTGCTAATTGTTATGTTGCTGAGTTGTGCTGTCTGGTTCACGTTGCGTGGACGTTTTGTACAGTTCCGAATGCTAAAAGAGATGGTCATGTTATTGGGCGATTCGGCGGGCAAGACCGAAAAGAACGAGAAACATATTTCCTCTTTTCAGGCATTTGCCATCTCCATAGCCAGTCGCGTAGGAACAGGAAACCTGGCCGGTGTGGCCACGGCTTTGGCTGTTGGTGGTCCGGGTGCTATCTTCTGGATGTGGTTGATTGCTCTATTGGGTTCGGCCAGTGCTTTTGTTGAATCCACCTTGGCTCAGCTGTATAAAACAAAGGGCAACGACTCCTTTATTGGCGGTCCGGCCTATTATATGAAAAAGGGATTAGGTTTGCCGTGGATGGGCGTTTTGTTTGCCGTCTTAATCTCTATCACCTTTGGTTTTGCTTTCAACTCGGTTCAGAGTAATACCATCTGTGCTGCTTGGGAACAGGCGTTCCAGATCGATCATCGTCTGATAGGAGTGATTATCACCGTACTCACATTGATGGTTATCTTTGGAGGAATCCATCGTATTGCAAAGGTAAGTAGTGTGGTGGTTCCGGTGATGGCTTTGGGCTATGTTGCCCTTGCTTTGGGTGTTGTTTTGTTCAATGTAGGTAAGATTCCCAGTGTGATTGAGATGATTTTAGGAAATGCATTTGGTTGGGAACCTTTCGTCGGTGGTGGCGCCGGTGCTGCATTGATGCAGGGTATCAAGCGAGGATTGTTCAGTAACGAAGCCGGTATGGGTTCGGCTCCGAATGTGGCTGCTACAGCCTATGTGACCCATCCGGTGAAACAGGGATTGATTCAGGCATTGGGAGTCTTTACCGACACCTTGTTGATCTGTACTTGTACGGCCTTTATCATTATGTTTAGCGGTGTTCCTTTGGATGGCTCTTTGAATGGTATCCAGTTGACTCAAGAAGCCTTGAGCCATGAAGTGGGACCGATAGGACATGTTTTTGTGGCGATAGCCATTCTGTTGTTTGCTTTCAGCAGTGTGATTGGAAACTATTATTATGGCGAAGCTAACATTCGTTACATCACCTCACGAAAGAGTGTGTTGTTTGTCTATCGTCTGTTGGTAGCGGCTATGGTTATGTTTGGTGCGGTAGCCAGCCTCGATCTGGCTTGGAGCTTGGCCGATATCACCATGGCATTTATGACTATCTGTAACTTGATAGCTATTGCTCTTTTGAGTCGTCAGGCCTTCTTGTTGTTGAAAGATTATATGATACAGAAACGACAAGGAATCAAGAGTCCGGTTTATACCAAGGATCGCATACCGGAATTGCAAGACAAAGCAGAATGTTGGTAATATAATTAACCCAAAACGGTCATTAGAGATTTTCTTGTGCAAAAAGATAGCGGATTTTCCTAATGACCGATTTGGGTTTATGTATATACGGGATTATCCCGGATAGATCTTTGAGAGGAATTTGGCACGATCCACAATAAAGCGGATATGAGTGCCTTCGCCTATCACACCTTTTGAATCGTTGGCCACAACGTGGAAGGTGAGTTTACGTCCATCAACCTCTTCCAGTGTAGCAGTCGCACTGATCTCTTCGTCCAAAGGAGAGGGTTTAATGTGAGAGGTGTTCATCTGAGCGCCTACTGTGGTGGAGCCTTCGGGCAGATGAGGAGCCACGGCTTGCATGGCGGCATTCTCCATCAAGGCAACCATTGAAGGTGTTGCAAATACATTCAGGTCGCCAGAGCCCATTGTGCGGGCAATGTTGGTTGTATCTACCGTTGTCTTGCTGGTAAATTGTAATCCTTTTTCTAGCATGGTCATATTGTTTAGTATGGATACGTTATTCATAAATCAAGCTGAACAACTTGTCGGGAGCAAACACTTCGTTGGCTACGGCCTGTAGTTGTTCGGATGTGATCTGTTCAATCTGTTCAAACACTTCCGGCAGGGCATCGTAGCGGTTATAGTGCAGATAGCTTTTACCAAGTCCCAAGAAAAGTCCCTCTTTGTTATCACTCGATACGCCCAATTGTCCGATCAGCTGTTTTTTGGTCGCCGCCAGTTGTGAAGCGGTCAGCTTGGTGTCGCGAAGCCTCTCCAGCTCATGCATGACCAGTCGGGTTGCTTTCTCCCGGTTTTTCGGATCAGTACCGAAATAGATGCTTGCCACGCCCGTGTCGGTATAGGTTGTCACATTCGATTCCACATTATAGACAAGTCCATGTTTCTCGCGCAGGGAGACATTGAGTCGGCTATTCATGCCCGGACCGCCCAACAGGTTGTTTAGGATAAACATAGGCACACGTTTATCGTCATGCATACTGAAAGCACGTCCGCCAATCAGCACATGCGCCTGGTGCGTATCTTTATGAACCTTCCGGTTGACCACATCCGTGGGCTGTGGAGCTTGGCGGTTGCGTGGTGCCATCGGAAAGGCGATGTCGGATAAGAGGCGTTCTGCCAGTTTCACAATCTTGTCAAAGTCTTTTCGCCCGGTCGAGAAGAAGACCATATTCTCGGGAGCATAGAAGCGTCTCATAAAGGAGCAACCGGTCTCGGTCGTAAATTGCAACAGTGACTCTTCGTCTCCCAGAATGTTATGACCTAAAGCATGATCTTTGAACAATAGATTCTCAAACTCATCAAAGATCAATTCCGAAGGGCTATCTTCATACGAGTTGATCTCGTCGAGGATAACATCTACTTCTTTCTCGATTTCCTGTTCCGGAAAGTTGGAATGAAAGATCAGATCGATCATCAGTTCAAAAGCACGGGCAAAATGCTCCTCCATAAAGACGGAATAGACAAATGTCTCCTCTTTGGTTGTGTAAGCATTCAGTTCGCCACCGACATTTTCCATACGGTTCAAGATATGCCATGAGCGGCGTTTGGTTGTACCTTTAAACATCATGTGCTCGACAAAATGGGCCAGACCAAATTCATCAGCCGCTTCGTCACGAGTACCCACATTGACGGCAAAGCCGCAATAAGATACCGGAGAATCAACAGGCATGTGAACCATCCGAAGACCATTCGGCAAAGTATGAGCAATATAATTCATGTTTGTTTTCTTTCTTTTTTGAGGGGACAAAGGTACAAAAAAGAATAGATAAGCAGTTGTATTTGCCGGTTGTTAACCAAGGCTTGGTGATTCAATCGCTTTGCAGTGATAAATTGTTAGCGTTAGATTGGCAATATCGGTAAATATAGATACATTTGCGAACCATTAGTCAGGCATTAATGCCATAAATAATCAACATTATGATGAACGAAGATATCACTTCCATTTTGGAGCAGGAAGCTGCAGCAGTGCGTAACATACCCGTCACTTCGGGTTATGAAGAGGCCATATCGCTTATTGTGAAACATGTACATGAGTTAGGTGGAAAATTGGTCATGAGTGGCATGGGCAAAGCTGGACAAATTGCCATGAACATTGCTACTACATTCAGTTCTACAGGAACCCCGGCCTTTTTCCTGCATCCCAGTGAGGCTCAACATGGTGATTTGGGTATTGTTCGTGAGAACGACCTGATGTTGTTGATTTCAAACTCGGGTAAGACAAGAGAACTGGTAGAATTGGTTGACCTTACACGAGGACTGGTGCCAGACATGAAGTTTATTGTTATTACCAGCAATCCTGAAAGTCCGTTGGCTGCCGAGGCTAATGTCTGCTTGCTGACAGGAGCACCGAAAGAGGTTTGTCCGTTGGGATTGACTCCTACCACATCTACAACCGTTATGACCGTAATGGGCGACCTGTTGGTTGTAGGCACAATGAAACGGATCCATTTCACCAATACCGACTATGCCAAACGTCATCATGGTGGTTATTTAGGATCGAAGAGTCGCGAACAGAGCAAGCAAGAACTTCTATGAGAAAAATAATCGGGATCGGAGAAACGATACTTGATATTATATTTAAAGCGGGCCAGCCTCACAAGGCTGTGCCCGGTGGTTCTGTATTCAATGGATTGGTATCATTAGGGCGATTGGGCGTGCCTGTGTCTTTTGTCAGTGAGCTGGGGAATGATCCGGTAGGAGAGTTGATCCATTCTTTTATGGAAGAAAACCATATAGGCACACAGTTTATCGATCGGTTCCGTGATGGAAAGAGCCCTGTATCTTTAGCTTTTCTCGATGAACAAAACAATGCCACCTATTCCTTTTACAAAGATTATCCGGCAGAACGTCTGGATGTCTCCATGCCCCAGATAGATCGGGATGACATTCTTATTCTTGGATCTTATTATGCCTTGAATCCGGTTTTGCGTGAGCGTATCGTAGAGATATTGCAATATGCCAAGGAGCGGAAGGCCATTATTTATTACGATCCCAATTTTCGTAAAGCCCATGCGCATGAGGCAATCCGTCTGATGCCAACGTTGCTGGAGAATTTGGAATATGCCGATATTGTGCGTGGTTCCGATGAGGATTTTGTCAATCTGTTCGGCCAATCAGATACACACCAGGTTTATCAGGAACATATTCGCTTTTATTGCGACCGTTTTATCTCTACCCATGGAGCTAAAGGTGTCCATCTTTTCACCAACCAGCTGGATGAACACATCGATGTGCCGGCCATAGAGACGGTGAGCACTATTGGCGCCGGTGATAACTTCAATGCCGGCATTCTGTTTGGCCTTTTAAAATATCAGGTTGGGCACGATGATCTGGCAACACTGTCAAAAGAGATCTGGATGAAGATTATCCGTTGTGGTATCGATCTGGCTGCCGAGGTTTGTTTGAGCTATGATAATTATATATCCCGCGAGTTTGCGGCTCGTTATGGTCTTTACTCTTAAATATCATTAACTAGACTTGTGAGTCTCAGGTTTTATCCTATTTTTGTGTGTTAGCTAAGATAGAAGCGTATGTTGGGTAAAATTCTTTTTTGGTGCGTTGGTACTGTGTTGTTGTGCGGGTGTCGATTCAATGAACCCGAGATCAAATCGGTATGCTTGCGCGATGGAGTAGGCAATTATCAGATCAAATGGGAAATCAATCCAGAGATCAAGGGAACATTGGCGATGTATGTCTCTGATTCACCCGAAGCCTTCTCGGGACAATCGCCGGTTGTCTATGCGCCTATTCATGAAGGAATTGCTACCTATATTACCAATGATAATGTGACGCGTAAGTACTTCCGTCTGCTATTCAATAATGAATATAGCCAGGTGGTTGGAGCCCGTTCTATCGTGATGGACAATGTACAGAACTTGAGAGATTTGGGCGGATATTCGGCTTCTGATAATCGGCTGACCCGTTGGGGAAAGGTGTTTCGTTCCGGACAGCTGAGCTCTTTAAGTCAATGGGATTCGATCCGTTTGGATAAATTAGGGTTAAAGACCATCATAGACTTGCGCACAGAAGAGGAGATAGCTCTTGATCCGATACGTTATGACCGGGCAAGAGTGGTGAATATTCCTATTTCCAATACACCCATGGTTGATGTGCCCTATCGTATCAAATCCGGGATGATGCGTCAGAGAGATGCCGTGATTCGCATGCAAGATTTTTATCTACATATACTGGCCGATCAGAACCGCGAACAGTTGGCTCATATCTTCGAATTGATGCTCGATAGCGATAATTATCCAATCTTATTCAACTGTACATTAGGAAAAGACCGTACAGGTATGTTGGCCGCACTGCTTTTGACGGCTCTTGATGTGCCTAAAGAGGTGATCTATTCTGATTATATGCTTTCCAATGAGTTTATCGACCTGAGTCATTTTGCCCATTTGGCCAGTAAACTTAGCACACATGCTCAGGAATCCATCACCGTTATCGTATCGGCTGATGATGACTATCTCGACTTGTCTTTTTGGAAAATGAAGAAAGATTTTGGTTCTGTTGACAAATATCTTTCCAAAGGATTACAGCTGGATGCAAAGAAGCGTAAACAGTTGAAAGATATTCTGCTTTATTAACCGGAGATTCAGATAAATTGTGTATCTTTGCGCCCACTCTGAATATTTTTATACAACATCATTTTGAAAACATTTGAAGAATTAGGGGTTGCCGCACCCATATTGAAGGCAATCCAGGAAATGGGTTATGAATCACCCATGCCGGTACAGGAGGAAGTGATTCCTTTCTTACTGGGAGAAGATAACGATGTAATTGCTTTGGCTCAGACAGGAACAGGTAAGACCGCAGCATTTGGCTTGCCTATTTTGCAGAAGATAGATGTAGATAAGGTATGTCCACAAGCACTTGTGCTTTGTCCTACACGAGAATTGTGCTTGCAGATTGCCGATGATTTGAACGATTATTCCAAATATATTGATAAACTGAAAGTTCTTCCGGTTTACGGTGGATCAAGTATTGAAAGCCAGATCAAGGCATTGAAACGTGGTGTACACGTTGTCGTGGCTACTCCGGGCCGTTTGCTCGACTTGATGAATCGTAAGACGGTAAATTTGGAGGCTGTCCGCAATGTGATTATGGACGAGGCTGATGAGATGTTGAACATGGGCTTTACCGATAGTATCAATGCTATTTTGGCCGAAGTGCCACCTACTCGCAACATGTTGCTCTTCTCTGCGACAATGCCGCAGGGTATTGCTAACATCACTCGGAAATATATGAAGAATCCGAAGGAGATTGTGATTGGTGTCAAAAATGAGGGAAACAAGAATATCCGTGACGTATATTATATGGTACGTGCGCAAGACAAGTATCTTGCCTTGAAGCGTATCGCAGACTATTATCCCAATATCTATGGTATTATCTTCTGTCGTACCCGTAAGGAGACACAAGAGATTGCCGATAAGTTGATTCAGGATGGTTACAATGCAGACTCATTGCATGGTGAACTGAGTCAGGCTCAGCGAGACTATGTGATGCAGAAGTTCCGTATCAAGAACCTGCAGCTGCTGGTAGCAACCGATGTGGCAGCTCGAGGTCTGGATGTGGATGATCTGACACATGTTATTAATTATGGTTTGCCCGATGAGGTGGAATCTTATACTCATCGCCGTGGTCGTACAGGTCGTGCCGGTAAGACAGGAATCTCTATCTCGATCTGTCATGTGAGAGAAAAGGGTAAGATCCGCGATATTGAGCGTATCATCAACAAGAAGTTTGAAAAGGGCGAAATGCCAAGCGGTAGCGCTATCTGTGAAAAGCAGCTGTTCAACCTGGTTGATCAGATCGAGAAGGTGAAGGTAAACGAAGAGGAAATTGCCAAACTGATGCCTTCAATCTTCCGTAAGCTGGAATGGCTGGACAAGGAAGACATCATCAAGCGTGTGGTTTCGTTGGAGTTTAATCGAATGATTGATTATTACAAAGAGGCTGAAGAGATTGAGGTGGTTGATGAACATGCTTCACGTGCAGAGCGTAAGAGTCGCCGTGGTCATGAAGCAGAAGAGGGTTTTGCCCGTCTGTTCCTGAACTTTGGTAAGGTGGACGGATTGTTTGCCAGTCAGTTGATTGAGTTGGTGAACCGTTGTGTGCCGGGTAAGATTCAGATTGGCCGTATCGAGTTGCGCGATAACTTTTCATTCTTTGAGGTAGAAGAGGGCGAAGCCCGCCGTGTCATCAAATGTATGAACGGTTTTGAAGTGGACGGCCGCCGTATCTCAGTTGAACCCGCACAGGCAAAGAAGGATAAGGAAGAGAATGGACGCGGTTCAAAGCGAAAAGGCCGCAAGGATGATTCTAACGACATTAGACGTCGAGGCAAGAACAGTGATAAGCCTTGGAGACGTTCGGCAGCCGAAAGAAGTGCCAAAAAACGTAGTCGAGGAAGATAATAGACACTATTTTTCAGAAAAAAGCAGTATATGGAGAATAAATTTCCTATGCTGCTTTTTTTTGTCTAATATATTTGTATCTTAGCTGCGAATTCTAAACTTTTATGAAAATGAACAAAAACAAGAACATTACTCTATGGTTGTTGGGGATGATTCTGTGTAGCCTTCCTATGTTTGCACAGGAAACTTCTACCGATCCTGATTTCCCGGTTCTGAATCCGGAAAGTTGTACAAGTATTATGGTTGCAAAAGATGCATCTACGGATGGATCAACAATGACAAGTCATACTTGTGATAGTAACTATCGCACATGGATGGATATTATTGCTGGAGGAAAGAGAGAAAAAGGAGCTACAGTTGATATCTATT
The DNA here is from genome assembly GCA_934725305.1 of uncultured Parabacteroides sp. Classification (GTDB taxonomy): domain Bacteria; phylum Bacteroidota; class Bacteroidia; order Bacteroidales; family Tannerellaceae; genus Parabacteroides. The sequence continues at coordinate 23,428 of CAKVBA010000007.1, forward strand.
CAGGTCGTATGCATACTGAATATAATAAAGGTATGCGTGGCATGAAGCTAAAAGGTACTATTCCTGAAGCAGAATCAGTATATCAGTTCTTGAATACCGCATATCCTTGTTTGAATGAAAAGCAGCTGGGTATTGGTGAAACAACAATCTCTGGCCGTAGAGAATTGGTGAACAAGAATGGTATGTTCATGATCGAAGAGTTGGAGAAGATTGCATTACAGCGTTGTAAGACAGCTCGTGAAGCTATCCGCTTGATGGGAGACTTGGTTGCTAAGTATGGTTATGGCGACTGGGGAGAATGTTTGACTATTGCAGACCCGAAAGAGGTTTGGTTCTTCGAAATTTTTGGTGAAGGTCCGGATAAACTCGGTGGTGTATGGGCTGCTATCCGTATTCCTGATGATCATGTAGCTGTTTCTGCTAATATTCCGCGTATTTCTAAGGTAGATCCGAAAGATACTGAAAACTGTATGGCTTCGGCTAACGTGTTTGAAGCAGCTAAGCGTTTAGGCTTGTGGGATGGCAAGAAGCCGTTCCGTTTCTGGGAAGTTTATGGTGGTGATTCTAAAGCTTATAGCATCCGTGAATACTTCTTGTTGAACAAGATGGCTCCGTCTTTGAAGCTTTCTGACAAGGTTGACGAATTGCCTTTGAGCGTTAAGCCGGATAAGAAACTTTCTGTTACTGACGTGATGAATCTGTTGTGCGAAACTTACGAAGGAACAGAATATGATATGACTAAGAATTTGAAGGTGGCAGTTAGAACCGAAGAAAACAAGGTGGACACTATTACAAGTCCGGTTGCTAATCCTTGGATGACTTACGACATGGTTCAGCTGTTGAACACTTTGCAAGAAGGAGCAGTGAAAAGACTTCGTTTGGTATCAGTTCCTCAGTGCTCTTATTCAACCGTTATTCAGCTTCGTAGCTGGTTGCCTGATGATGTAGGTGGTCTTGTATGGATGTCTTATGACAACCCGGGTCAAAGCCCACGTTTCCCGATTTTCTGTGGAACAACCGATCTTCCTGCAAGCTTGAAGGTTTGTGGACAGCATCGTTTCCGTGAAGATGCAGCTGTTTGGTCATATCGCCGTGCAAACAAACTGGCAACAGTTAGATGGGGAGTAACACGTGATAGAATTGAAAATGGCATGAAATATTTCGCTGAAAAGGGTCAGGCTGAAATGCCGTACGTAGAAAGCAGATATAAACAGCTGTTGCAGGAAAAAGGCCAGGAAGCTGCTCGTGCATTCTTGACAGGTTATACCGCTGACTTCATCGGTGCTACTATGTTGCGTTGGAACGAAATGGCTGATTCATTCTGGACACAGTTTGAAAGAGGCTTCTAATAAACTATTTTATAATTAAACTAACATCATTCATCATTCTTAAATACAACTATTATGAGAACATTTATCGTATCATCTGCACTTGCACTTTGTGCAACTGCTGCTTGGGGACAGGGTTATCAGTTTACAGATGTAGCATCAGTTCCGGCTACTCCAGTGAAGAATCAGGCTTCTACAGGAACATGTTGGTGTTTTGCTACCACATCTTTCATGGAATCTGAGTTGTTACGTATGGGTAAAGGTACTTTCGACCTTTCTGAAATGTTTATCGTACGTCAGAAATACATGAACCAGTTGGAAGATAATTTTATCCGTCGCGGTCGTGGTAATATCGGTGAAGGTAGTCTTGCACATACTTATGTACGCGCATTCAGCCAAGTAGGTATTGTTCCGGAAGAAGTTTATCATGGTATTAATTATGGCTCAGACCGTCATAATCATGGTGAACTGACTCGCTTTGTGTCTGCTCTTGCTGATGCTTCTGTGCAGATGAGAAAACGCAGTCCTCAGTATTATGAAATGGTTAATCATTTGTTTGATACATATCTGGGTAAAGTGCCTGAAAAGTTCACTTATAATGGAAAAGAATATACTCCGAAGAGCTTTGCTGATTTCTTGGGTCTGAAAATGGAAGACTATATTGAGTTGACAAGCTTTAGCCACCATCCGTTCTATACTAAGTGTGAAGTGGAAGTTCCAGATAACTGGGAACACGAAAGAATGTATAACTTGCCGTTGGATGAGTTGATCGAAGTAACAGATTATGCTTTGATGAATGGTTTTTCTGTAGCATGGGATGGTGACGTTAGCGAAAGAGGTTTTTCTTTTACAAATGGTGTTGCTATCAACCCTGAATTGCAGAAGGTAGAAGATTTTTCTGGTACTGACCGCGCTCGTTTCGAAAAGATGGACGTTAAGGAACGTATGGAAGAAGTATTCAAATATGAAAGACCGTTCCCGGAAATTAAGGTTACTCAGGAAGTACGCCAGAAAGGTTTTGAATCATTCGTTACTACTGACGACCACTTGATGCACCTTACAGGTATCAAGAAAGACCAGAATGGTACTAAGTATTATGTAACTAAGAACTCTTGGGGTACAGAACGCAACAAGTTCGGTGGTTATCTGAATATGTCAGAAAGCTACGTACGTGCTAAGACTATTTCTATCATGATTCATAAAGATGCTCTTCCAAAGGCTATCAAGGCTAAATTGGGTATCAAATAATAAAGCTTATAAAGATTCTATTTGTTTAAATAGGTTAGGCGGTGCGTCATAATTGCAATTTGTTGCGTTGCTTATGGATTCAATATAGGAGCCTTACATTTTACTAATTCTGACGCATCTGAAAAGGGGCTGTATCAAATGATTGTTTTGACACAGCCCTTTCTTTGTATAGACAGCAGCTGTGGCGAACACGGTTCGAAATGGGTACGAATGTTCCCAAAAAGGAATCATTCAAACGAGAGATAGGGAAGAAGTCGTGCTCGGTCGGCTTCAGTAAATTCTTCGAGCAACTGCAGGTTTTCCCATCCAGTCAGTCTCTTTTTCTGTTTGACCAGCCGTTTGATAGTTTTTGCCTGCTGATAATTGATGTAGGGATGAGCTGATAGCTCTTTGATGCTACATTTGTTTACCTCCAGTTTGTTGATGAGCGAAGCATCCACCTTAAACCATCTTTTAAGAGCTTCGTATCGTTCAGAATCCATTCCATAGACCTCTTGTAGCTGTGAGACATCATAAAAACCACCCAATAGCTTACGAAATTTGACGATTCGCTGTGAAAAGGCATTCCCGATGCCAGGCACCATTTTCAGTTGCGTAGAATCAGCTCTATTCAGCTCAACAACGGTTCCTTCGGGATACTTCTGTTGTTTGGGATACTTCTGTTGGAATAGTTGCTTTTTGCGTGAAGGACGTTCCTGTTTCGGTGGAGCAGCTGTAATAGTCACTTTAGTAGATGTATCCAGTTGGGCTGTAACTGTTGGATCGTTTTCATGGATAGGTTGTTGTTGGCCTTCGACAATCATATTTGTTGTTGTTTGGGGAGAATCTGTAAGCAAGAGAGTTGTCCATGCAGCGGCTATCAAGCCCGTAAGAACGGTCAATGCCAACCGTTCGCCCTTTGAGAAGTAGAAAAAATCACGCCAGTTCATAGTAGGTCCGGTTTATTTTTAGAGTTTATACTTTGGCAAAGATAGTCATTTTAGCCTGAATTGGTCATTCGATCGAGGATAAAGAAAAGGCGGATGATAAGTTGATCTATCCTAATTGTAAACTGCATTACTTTGCTCTTTACAAATTCGGATACAACCTCTTTATCATCCGCCTTCTTGTTTTTATCCGATTCGATTTAGATAAGCCATTTCAACAGTCCCAATTCGTTTAGGAAGATCGCTGCGATTGCAATGGGGCAGAAATATTTGATAATAAAAGCATAGGTGTTGAAGAAATAGAAAGGAATGCTGTTATGATTGGTCAGCTCATCTTTCAAGATCTTCTTATCAATACGTTTGCTCACGAAGATACAGATCAGCATACCGCCCAAAGGCATCATGATTTTCGCTGTCAGATAGTCCAAAATGTCAAAGAAGTTCAATCCAAAAATGGTATAATCGCTCAATACGCCCAAAGAGAGTGAACTGAGCACACCAAATAGGGCTGCAATGATTGAGGTTACATAAGCGGCTTTTGTACGTGACAGATGGTATTCTTCGTGCACATAGGCTGTTACCACTTCATGAAGAGAAATAGTTGATGTCAAAGCAGCCAGAGCCAATAAGACAAAGAAGATTAGTGACCACAGATTGCCAAATGGCAATTGGTTGAATACGTTGGGCAGAGTAATGAACACCAGTTCGGCTCCGGCTGTTGGTTCAATACCAAAGCTGAAGACAGCAGGGAAAATCATTATACCAGCCAGTAGCGCTACGAGAGTGTTTATGATAGTAACTTGGATTGCTGTAGATTGTAGGTTTGTGTCATCCGAGAAGTAGGACGCATAGGTAATAAGTCCGCCCATGCCAAGACTTAGACCAAAGAAAGTCTGTCCCAAGGCACTCAAGATAACGGATGAGGTGATTTTGTCAAAATCGGGATAAAACAGATATACAAGACCCTCTTTGGCTCCGTCGAGTGTGAGCGCACGGATACATAAGATGATGAGGATCAGAAACAGAGCCGGCATCATTACCTTTGAAGCTCTTTCAATACCTTTTTCCACTCCAAAAGAGATAACAGCATGTGTAAGTCCGATAAAGGCAACTGTCCAAAAGATAGGTCGGAAGATGCTGGTAGAGAAATCTTTGAAGCTTTGGGTGAAGTCTGCTGCAGTTTTCCCGTCTAATGAACCACTCAGTGCTTGCCAGATATATTCGAGCGTCCAGCCTGATACTACCGAGTAGAAGCCAAAAATGAAAAAGGCAGCCAACACGCCGTTATAGCCGATGATAGTCCAATGTGTGTTGGGTGCTAATTGCTTAAACGCGCCGGCTGCATTACTGCGAGAGCGGCGTCCGATAAAGAATTCAGCAAGCATAATAGGTACACCAAACAGGAGGGTACAGATTATAAAAACTAAAAGGAAGGCTCCACCACCGTTGGAACCCACCATGTAGGGAAAGCGCCAGATGCTTCCTAAACCAACGGCACAACCTACAGTGGCCAGTAAAACACCTATTTTACTTCCAAATGTTGCTCTGTTGTTTGTCATATAAGTATTGTATTAATAAGTAGTTTACAATTAAGATACTTTGCCATCTTTGATATGAATGACCCGGTCGGCTTGTGCAGCCAACAGTTCATCGTGTGTCACGATTATGAAGGTCTGATTCATCTGTTTCCTCAATTCAAAGAAGAGAGCGTGAAGTTCCTCTTTGTTTTGAGTATCGAGGCTGCCTGACGGTTCATCAGCCAGAATAACGGCCGGATGATTAATCAGAGCTCGTGCCACAGCTACGCGTTGTTTTTCTCCTCCGGAAAGTTCGGCCGGTTTGTGACTCATGCGGTCTGTCAGCTTGAGGAAGTCGAGTGTCTCTTTTGCCCTTTTCTCGGCCACAGAGGGTTTCTCCTTGGCAATCAAGGCCGGAATCATCACATTTTCCAGTGCTGTAAATTCGGGGAGTAACTGATGGAACTGAAAGACAAAGCCAATATTGCGGTTACGAAAGGCTGCCAACTCTTTGTCGTTGAGCCGTCCGGTCTCAGTTCCATTAATCATTAAACGTCCGCTGTCGGGAGAGTCTAATGTACCAATGATTTGTAGCAAGGTTGTCTTGCCGGCTCCGCTGGGACCAACAATAGCAACCACCTCGCCCTTCTCAATCGTAAGATCGATACCTTTCAGTACTTGCAAAGTACCAAAGCTCTTGGTTATTCCTTCAGTTTGTATCATATCAAATATTTCGTATCACGTATGAGGCCAAAAAGCAGCCAAATGTAGCAGGCATATAAGATACAGTTCCGGTAGTGGTGCGTTTACACAGCTCATTATCTACCTCGATGATGGCATCAGGATTGGCTATCTCGGTAGAAAACACCACGGGAATACCTTTATTGACACCCATTCCACGCAGGCGTTTGCGTACAGCCTTGGCCAAAGCACAGTTTGATGTCTTTGACAGATCCGCTATTTTTATCTGAGAAGGATCAATTTTTGCTCCGGCTCCCATGGATGAAACAATAGGAATATGTCGGGTGAAGGCATGGTACATTAAGAATACTTTCGGACTTAAGGAGTCAATGGCATCCACAACAAAGTCATACGTTGTCAGGTCCAGAATCTCTTCAGTACGTTCGTCTCGCAGGAATTCATTGATAACCGTCAGCTTCAGTTCCGGGTTGATGTCTTTCAGACGTTGTCCGACCACTTCTGCTTTGGGCTGTCCTAATGTGGAATGCAGAGCAGGCAATTGACGGTTGATATTGCTTTCGCCCACGGTATCCGCATCAATGATGGTCATTCGACCGATACCGGCACGACAGATCATTTCGGCTGCATAGGCTCCTACGCCTCCCAGTCCGACTACCAACACATGGCATTGAGCCAAATGTTCTGTCCGTTCTTTTCCGAATAATAATTCAGTACGTGTATTCCAACTGTAACTCATTTATACTTTTTGCTCACAAAAGTAATAAATCTGATGTTTAGTATGGTATGTTTGATTGATTTCTTTGCAGCCGAAGCCTAAACGACTTTTTACGGGCGGCGAAATACATTTCCCGAACTCTGAAGCCTATTGGCTGCGCTGTCATGCTAGTTTTGCCAACGGATGTATTGTATGTAGCTGTTCCTTTTGGAGCAGAAGGAAAATGTTAAGAGCAGAGAGAAGTATCAATAGGTATGTTGTGAGTAGTCGTAACAGCTTTGTAATATCTATGACGCAGGGTTGAAATAGCCGTATTATACTTTTGTGGCAAAATCATAACAGGTATATATGGAGACATTTTATTTATTTCTCGTCATTTTTCTATTTGTTCTGGCCGTTGTCGATCTGTCGGTTGGTGTCAGCAATGATGCTGTCAACTTCCTGAATTCGGCCATTGGTTCGAAGGCAGCTTCGTTCAAAGCTATTATCGTAATAGCCGCAGTGGGTATCTTCATTGGAGCTTCGTTTTCGAATGGTATGATGGATATTGCCAGGCATGGCATTTATCAGCCTCAATACTTCTATTTCTCTGAGGTAATGTGTATTCTGGCAGCCGTGATGTTGACCGATGTGGTATTGTTGGATATCTTTAATTCATTGGGAATGCCTACATCAACAACCGTATCCATGGTGTTTGAATTGGTAGGTGGCACTGTTGCCATTGCTTTGATGAAGATTTCCAGTTCTAATGGTATGTTGCAGTTGGGCGATCTGTTGAATACCGAAAAGGCCTTTACGGTGATATTGGGCATCTTCCTTTCTGTGGCCATTGCCTTTTTCTTTGGTATATTAGTTCAGTATATATCTCGTATCCTTTTTACCTTTAACTATAAGAAGAATTCAAACTATTTCATTGGACTCTTTGGCGGTGTGGCTGCTACCTCTATCATCTATTTTATGTTGATCAAAGGATTGAAAGACAGCTCTTTTATGGATGCAGATATGAAAGAGTTGATCCATGCTAATACCACAGCGATTGTGTGGAACTGTCTGATTGCTTTCACGGTATTGATGCAGATACTACATTGGCTGAAAATAAATGTCTTTAAGATAGTGATCTTGATGGGTACTTTTGCTTTGGCCTTGGCCTTTGCCGGTAACGACTTGGTGAACTTTATCGGTGTTCCTTTGGTGGGATATTCTTCCTATATGGACTTGATGGCACAAGGAGGAACCACGACAACCGATACCTTCTTGATGACTTCTCTGCTGGAGCCGGCTAAGACTCCATGGTATTTCTTGGTTGGAGCGGGTCTGATCATGGTATTTGCCTTGGCAACCTCTAAGAAAGCCCATAATGTGGTAAAGACCTCTTTGGACTTATCTCGTCAGTCTGAGGGTGATGAAAACTTCGGTACTTCACCGGTAGCACGCGTTTTGGTCCGTACTTGCAGCAATATGTCTGCTGCAGTGTTGAATGTGATTCCCGATTCTACTAAGAATTGGATTGATAGCCGTTTCAATCTGAACGAGATGATTTTGGAAGACAAAGCCAGCTTTGACTTGGTGAGAGCTTCTGTCAATGTGGTGCTTTCGGGTCTGTTGATTGCTATCGGTACCTCTATGAAATTGCCTTTGTCAACCACATACGTAGCCTTCATGGTCGCAATGGGTAGTTCGTTGGCCGACCGTGCTTGGGGCCGTGAAAGTGCAGTCTATCGCATCACAGGAGTGTTGTCGGTCATCGGTGGTTGGTTTATCACTGCCGGAGCGGCTTTCTCAATCTGTTTCATCGTAGCGTTGTTGATCTATCTGGGAGGAATTCCGGCTTTGGCCGCTATGATTGGTTTAGCTATTTATTCATTGGTTCGCAGTCATCTGGCCTATAAGAAGAAATTGCGTAAAGAGGCATTGAAAGAAGAGGTGAATACAACGGTTGCCAAGCTGCGCAATACAACAGATACACGCGAAGCTTTGTCTCTGTTTCGTGAGCATAGCCGTGAGGAGTTACAATCCGATCTGTTGTTTGCATCAGAGACGTTGGCTAAGTCGGTCTATGGCTTTATGAATGAAAACCTGAAAGAACTCAAACATGTGTTGCAGGATATTGCAGATAAAAAGGTTCATCTGAAACAGGTGAAGCGAGTGGGTACTTTGGGTGTTACTCAGCTTGATCACGACATTGCTGTGGAGAAAGGGTTATACTATTATCAAGGTAATGATTTTGCCAGTGAGATCGTGTTCTGTATTTCCCGTTTGGCCGAGCCGGCTAAGGAACATATTGATAACAACTTCAATCCGCTAAGTGAGGCGCAGAAGCAAGACTTTGGCGCAATGATGGAAAAGATAACTGACTACTTGAACCGTTGTGCCGAAATGATAGGTTCTAACAACTACACAAACCTATATAGCATGGTAAATGATTCAGCTTTGTTGAAAGAGGAGTTGATAGCATTGAAGCGTGCAGAATTGAAGCGTATCCAAGGACAGAGTGGCAGCACCAAGGTGAGCATGGCTTATCTGAATATGGTGCAAGAGGTTCAGAATGTGGTGTCATTCTCTTGCAATCTGATTAAGGTCAGCCGAAAGTTCCAAAAGGAATAAGTTTATGCTATAAGTCCGGACGCACTACTTTGGAAAAAGGACGGGCATAGGCTAACAGAGGACAGTTTATAGACTAATAATTGAAAAGTCTATAGGCTGTTTTTTACGGGTTGACTCGTTTTTTATATAGTTTACCCGTTGGTGGAATTAATTGGTGCAACAATCAGGTTGTCTTTGGGTGGCTAAAGGCGAGAGGCTTGTATATTCCTTCCTAAAAATACAATAAGTCGATGAATAGACAAGAGATCATAAACCCAGTCAAAACGGAGTAGTCTATTTCCGGAAATTGGGTGCCTATTCCTTTCCAACGGAGTGCCTACTCAATCCGAACGGAGTGCCTACCCAATTTCAAAAAAGTCCCTACCCTTTTTTCAAAAAGTCTATAGACTAATCCCGGAAAGGCTATAGAGTATTGAAAGACAGTCTATAACCTCTTTTTAGAGGCGGTTTGTCCCGAGCCGGATTCATCGGTTAATTTCCGCGGATTCGCCCATTGTTTCAGCTGGATTCGTTGTCTGTTTTTAGCAAATAGCAATCCTGATAAATTACAATAACTATTCCTTGGTCAATTCCGCCAACGGATATAGTTTCGATAATCTTTCTACTTCACAATAGAATCTCTTATTACCAAAATGCTTTCCGGTCCCATGTTAAATAGTAGATCAGCAATACTCAGATTGGGCAGAAAACCATGCTTCTCTTGAAAGACTTGATAATAGCTTTTGGGAGCGAACGATGGATCAGCCATAGGCTGGCGAGGGCGTATCGCTTCACGGAAATCATGACACACTTCGGGCTGATATTCCGTGGTCTGTTGGATAGAAGGCTGCAGATCGATTAGATGCAGGACTGTCTCTTGTAGTGCATCGTTGAAGTCCATTAGAAATTCGTAACGCTTTTCGTAGAACGGAGCAAAATCCTCTTCGTAATACTCAAAGAACGGACTCATGTTATAGGCCGATAAGATGGCATTCCAATGCAGATGTCTCCAGTTGCCATGATCAGAGATGCGGATATCTTTTGTGAGACATTTCAGCGTGTCGGGCTTGATGATTGGCACCGATAGCGTTAGAGGACCGTTGGCCGTTGCAATGGTGCAGCGGTTTCGATAAGTCTGTTTTATATAGTTTTCGGCTGTTTCAATATAGACGTTTTCATATTGGAGCAGCTTGCAATAATACTGAATAGGAGCCAGGTAGGCCGTGGATAGATGAACGGTTTGCATAATTAGCGTATGGGTTTAAAGATTCGTTGTGGCTGTACACTGAACCAACAGAACAGAGCATGACCGATCATGTGGTTGGCCGGTATAAAGCCTAAATGGCGTGAATCAATGCCATTGTTGGTATTGTCTGACAACACCCAATAGTAATTCTGATTGAAGAAGAAGAATGTTGTCTCTTTACCATCTATAAATAGCTTGTCGTCTTTGATGATTGCCTTTCCATGTGTCTCTGCCAAGATTGCTTCCCGACAGGCTTGGAGCGAATTGGCATCTAAACGGTAGGCACGTCCTTTTTGTGGAACAATCAGGCGATAGCTTTCCGTAGATTCTTGTTGAAACAGCTCTTTGTCTGAGTAGGGCAACTCCTCTTTCAGCTGATAGGCCTCAAAAGCTGTCAGATCTAAGCTGATACCGTCCAATTCGGCCTTGCGGTTGCGAACAGGTATCTTTAGCGTGTCCATAGCAGCCAAGAAGGCAGATTGGATGTTTTGTTTGACAATGTATCGGCTGACTGTACGCGGAGAGCGTGGAATCTGGAGACCATTGACACTGAAGCCATGATTATCCACCCGTATGGTGTCTCCGGGCATGCCTATCAGGCGACTGACAAAAAGAGGTTGAGTGGCGGTATCTTTCAGCAGCGGACTCGTGAAAAGTACCACACGGTTGCGTCCGGGATTTCCTTTTATCGTGAGCTTGTTGACAAGGATGAAGTCGCCTTTATGAAGCGCCTCCTCCATCGCATCGGTTGATATTCGGTAGGAGGCGATTCCATATTGGCGTACCACCATGACAATGACAGCTAACAGCAGAACAGCTAATAGTCTGAGCCCTGTTTTGAGAGCCATAGATCGGTGGTTTGAAACTGACATCACAATGTGTTATACTATTATTTAGCCCATCGGAACAGGCGATCCCAGCGGATGCCTCCATCAAACAGGCTACGGTCTTTGTCCATAGACAACCAGATCAAGATGGGTTTACCTACGATATGGTCTTCTGGAACAAATCCCCATGAGCGGCTGTCGGCACTATTGTGTCTGTTGTCGCCCATCATCCAATAATAGTCATATTTGAAGGTATATGAACTTTCTTCCTTACCATTGATATAGACTTGACCCTCTTTCACTTCAAGGGTGTTGTTTTCATAGTTCTTGATACAACGGCCATACAACGCCAGATTGCGTTCATTCAAAGGAATGCTTGCGCCGCGTTTCGGAATCCATAACGGACCGAAATTGTCGCGGGTCCAACCTGTCTGATAGCCCACCGGATAAGTGGTTCCGCCTAAAGCATCCGGCTCGATTACAACCTTCTGAACTACCGGAAGCTTTTTGGCAATTTCCAATGCTTTCGGAGTCAGAGGCAATCGGTAGATAGGATTGAACTGTCCGGTTGTGTTGGGTGTGAATCCTAAGAAAGAAAGCAGGTTCTGATAATAACCTCCATTAGAGGCAAGGATGCGGTCGTCTTTACTCACATCCAATAGACGGAACTGCTCTTCCGACAACATAGCACCGTTGGTCTCAACATAGTAGTTGAACTGGATATCCTTAGGGTTCTCAGCCGGTTTGCCGTCAATATAGACCTGATTGTCACGGATCATCAAGGTGTCGCCCGGCATACCGATACAACGCTTTACATAGTTTTCGCGTTTATCTACGGGACGATAGATAATCTCTCCGAAAGTGGCTTTGTCTAACAAGATGCGTTCGCGGCCCACCTCTTCAAGCAGAGTGTAATAGTCGGGATTCTGCACTTTCAAAGCAACAGTGTCTCCTGCCGGGAAGTTGAATACGACAATGTCGTTACGCTGGACGCTACCCAGACCTTTGACACGTTTATAACCCCATTCAGGCCAATCCAGATAAGACTTGCAGTTCAGAACAGGCAAAGTGTTTTGAACTAAGGGGAAAGAGATAGGCGTGTTCGGCACTCGAGGACCATAACTCAGTTTGCTGACAAACAGATAATCACCCACCAACAGCGATTTCTCAAGTGATGAAGTCGGGATCTTGTAGTTTTGGAATACAAACAGATTGATAAAATAGACAGCAACCAAGGCAAACAAGATGTCGTCTATCCAATTCAAAGCACTCTGTATCGTTGGATTGCTCGACTTTTTCCAAGCACCCCAAGGAATGTATTTGGTCAGATAGATATCTACCAAGATAACAAGGCCCAGCAAGAGCCAACCGTTTTGCATCCAAAGGCAGAACAGTGCATACAAGACTGAGGCTATGCCAAACTTAATCCATTGTTTTGTTGTGATATGTTTCATCTTCTGATGGTATTGTTTAGAACTTGAACAGGTCATTCATGCCTAGAAAACCCTTCTTGCCGGCAGTGAATTCTGCCGCGATTACAGCACCTAAGGCAAAACCGGCTCTGCTCTTTGCATCATGCTTGATGCTGATAAAGTCTGCATCCGATTCGTAAATGATTTCGTGGATGCCCGGCACTTCTCCTTCGCGGATTGCATGGATAGGCAGGTCGGTAGCCTGTTCGGCTGTTTCCAAAGTCCAACGATCTTTGCGGTCTATATTTTCAAGGATGCCTTCGGCCAGAGTGATAGCTGTGCCGCTCGGTGCATCCAATTTGTGGATATGGTGTGTTTCGTTCATGCGTACATCATATCCGGGGAAATTGTTCATGATCTTCGCCAAGTATTTGTTCAAGGCAAAGAAGATATTTACACCCACGCTGAAGTTTGAGGCATAAAAGAAGGTTTTACCCTCTTTCTCACACATCTCTTTAATCTCACCAATTCTGTCGAGCCAGCCGGTTGTTCCTGATACGACCGGAATATTAGCTTCGAAGCATTTCATATAGTTGTTGAATGCTGTAGCCGGTGTAGTGAATTCAATCGCCACGTCTGCGCTTTTGAAGGCTTCAGAATGAATCTCTTCCGGGTTGTTTATATCTACAATAGACACGATTTGATGTCCTCTGCTAAGAGCGATTTGTTCGATGGTTTTTCCCATCTTACCATAACCAATAAGTGCAATCTTCATAATCTTATGATTGTTTATTTACTATGTTTAAGTCCGTTTGAACCGATGTTGGGTGCAAATATATAAAAAACCAGTTACAATCTTTGAGCTTTATACGGGTTTCTTGCTGATGCTTAAAGAGGTTCAAGATATTATCGGCCGTGTATAAAGATACTTTAGGCCAGGTTCTTGTTTCATAGGTTTATTTTGTATCTTGCGGCTTGAATTTGAAAATCTTAACTCTGAATATGGAACGTTTACTGCATTATGTCTGGAAATATCGGCTTTATAAGCCCTCGTCATTGGTTACTACAGATGGAACAGTGTTGGAAGTGATAGATCCGGGATTGCCCAATGGAAATGCCGGGCCGGATTTCCTAAATGCCAAGATAAAGGTAGGGACAACGGTTTGGGCCGGCAGTGTGGAGATTCATACCAAAGCCTCTGACTGGCTATTGCATAAGCATCATAAAGATAGGGCTTATGATGCCGTGATTCTGCATGTAACTTCGCTGAATGATGCTTCGATTAGCCGGACCAATGGAGAAAAGGTGCCTCAGCTGGTATTACATGTTCCTGAGGCTGTCTGTCAACAGATCAGCTGGTTGTTGCAGAAAGATCAGACACTTCCCTGTCAAGACCGTCTGTTAGAGATAGATTCGATGCATCTGACATTATGGATGGGCGCTTTGCTGGGAGAGCGGTTAGAGCGTAAGACTCAGGATATTTATTCATTGCTTTCAGCTTATGGGAATGACTGGAATGAGGTGTTTTATATTTTGTTGACCCGTAGTTTTGGTTGCGGATTGAATAGTGATGCCTTTGAATGGTTGGCACGTAGTTTGCCTTTCCGGTGCATCCAAAAGCAGCGAAACAGCTCCTCACAAGTAGAGGCACTGTTGTTTGGGCAGGCGGGTATGCTTCAGGAGGAATTGTCAGACCATTACTATCGTCTGTTGCAACGTGAATATCAGTTTCTCCGTTGTAAATTCGATCTGCATCCGTTGGATGAATCTCTGTTCAAGAGTCTTCGTGTGCGTCCGGGCAATTTCCCTCATATCAAAATGGCACAGTTGGCAGCTGTTTGGACGAAATATGATACGCTTTTCTCCATGATACTTGAGGCGCATACGCCTGGGGAGATTAAGTCTCTTTTCCGCGTTCAGCCTTCAGACTATTGGCAGAATCATTACCATTTTCGCTATGCTTCTGCTTCGAAAGAAAAAACGATGGGCGATAATTTCCTGAACATATTGTTGATTAATGCCGTAGTGCCTATTCTCTTTGCCTATGGCAGTAAAAACCATTGTCCGGAATATTCTGATCGGGCCATTCGTCTGTTGGAGTCGATGCCGGTAGAACAAAACAGTATTGTCCGCCTGTTTATGAGCAAAGGAGTGAAAGCACGCAATGCGGGCGATTCCCAAGCACTTATTCAGTTGAAGCGGGAATATTGTGAAAAGAAGAAGTGTCTGTATTGCCGTATCGGTTTCCAGTTATTGAAAAGAATGTTACCGGATGTTCAAAAAGTAGTTTGATTTCGTATTTTTATCTACTTTTGCTTTCTGAAACAGAGAAAGATTGAATGAGAAACAGACAATTAAAACATAAGATAGGTTGGTTCGCCGGAAGTTGTTTGATGTTGTTCTTGTATGCATGTGCCAATATTGGAACGCCCAATGGAGGTCCTTATGACGAACAACCACCTAAGTTTGTGAGTAGTACGCCTCTGCCTAATCAGATTAATTATAAGGGGAAGCGAATAGAAATTCTATTTGATGAGTTGATTCAGATAGAGAAACCTTCTGAGAATGTCATTGTTACACCACCACAGAAAGAGATGCCCGAGATTCGTTCAGCGGGTCGTAAAGCGGTGGTGGTGTTGCAAGATACATTGAAGGAGAATACAACTTATACGATTGATTTTACCAATTCGATTGTTGACAACAATGAAAAGAATGTATTGGAGAACTTTTCGTTTGCCTTTTCTACGGGTGACGCCATTGATACATTGGCTATTTCGGGCACACTGTTGAACGCCGAGAATTTGGAGCCGATGGCCGGTATCACAATCGGTGTGCATACCAATTTAGAGGATTCTGCTTTTGTGAAGCTGCCTTTCGACCGTACTTCACGTACCAATGACCGTGGGCATTTTACGATTCGTAACCTGGCTCCAGGAACCTATCGCTTGTATGCCTTGAATGATGTGAATCGCGACTATCGGTTCGATCAGCCGGGTGAAGCGATTGCCTTCTGCGATTCGTTGATTGTTCCCTCTTTTGAACTTACCACGCGTCAAGATACGATTTGGAAAGATTCCTTGACCATCGATACGATACGCACAGTAGGTTTTACCCGTTTTTATCCCGATAATTTGGAGCTCCGCCTATTCAAGGAGGCTTTTGAGCGTCAGTATATGTTACGTCCCGAACGTTTCGAGCAGAACCGTTTCCGTTTGCGCTTTAATGCTGCGCTGGATACGATACCTCGTCCTGTTCCGCTTAATTTTACTCCGCAAGATAGCCTGTGGTATTTCATCCAGACCGAAGAGGTGGGTAAATCATTCTGTTTCTGGATTGTCGATCCTCAAATCTGTCAACAAGACACCTTGACGATGTCATTAACTTATCCTAAGAGTGATTCATTGCAAGTGTTGCAGCCGCAAACGGATACGTTGCGACTGTTTGCGAAACGTCGTCCGGTAGAGAAGAAGCGTTCTAAGAAAGATGAGCCAGAGCCGATCGACTATTTGAGTGCAGAAATCAATGCCAATGGAGCGATCGACTTGTTTGATACGGTGGCAATCACCTTCAATGAGCCCGTGGTGGATCTGAAGAAGGAGCTGCTGTTCCTCGAGCAGAAAGTTGATACACTTTGGCAGGCAGCAGACTTTGAGTTGAAGCAAGATTCAATCAATACGTTGCGCTATATTATCACTCGTCCTTGGCAATATGGTGAGTCTTATCGCTTCGAGATCGATTCGGCAACCATCTATAGCCTATATGGTAAGTTCAACAACTTCTATAGCCGAGAGTTTTCTGTCAAGAACAAAGATCAGTATGGCCATCTGTATATCAACATCGAAGGAGTGGATACGACTGCCTTTGTTGAGTTGTTGAATAGTAGTGATGAACCGGTGCGAAAGGCAAAGGTGAAAGATGGAGGCGTGCTCTTTATGGACTTGAAGCCCAGTAAATATTATGCTCGTCTGGTTGTTGATGTGAATGATAATGGAATATGGGATACCGGCAATTATGCCGAGAAGAGACAGCCCGAAGAGGTGTTTTATTCACCTAAGTTATATAATATAATGCAGAATTGGGAGGTTGAAGAGACTTGGGATGTGCGTTCGGTTCCTTTCGCAAAGCAGAAGCCAATCGAGATTACCAAGAATAAACCGAAGGAAGTGACAAAAAAGAAAAGAGATTATAAAAATGAAAACAAGAGATCTTCATCAGGTCGTTCGTCCAGCTCAATGGGTGGAATGCGGTTCTAAATTATTATTCATTCTGACTTTTCTTCTCTTTCTATGTTTGACAGAAGTAGTCTATGCTCAGTGCTCAGCCGTTGGCAATGTGTTGCATCATGGTGAGCGGGTCGATTATGATCTCTACTTTAAATGGGGCATTCTGATGCCCAAGGCCGGTTTAGCCACGTTGTCGGTCGAGGATGTTACCTATGAATCGGAAGCCGCCTGGCGTTATCAATTGCTGTTCCGCACCAAAGGCGTGATTGAGAAGGTCTATAAGATGAGGGATACAATGGATTGTTACTTCTCCCATCGTGATGCTCGGTTGCTGTTCAGTACGAAGCATAGCAACGAGAAGGATTACTATCAGATTGATGATTTAAAGTTTAGCTATCCATCAAAAGAAAGAGTGGATGTTCATTCGCTCCGTTATAATCCTACACGCACCAAAATAGATACGTTGTTGACGGATGCACCTTGTGTGTTTGATATGTTAGGCGCTACTATGTATCTGCGTTCCATAGCATGGGATCAGATTAGTCGGGGAGATGAGTTTCCCTTTCATGTGGCAATCGGTCGTGACATGGTGAATGCCCGTTTTCGCTATACAGGGCAGCAGATTGTCGAACATGGCGATGTCAAATACAGAACCCGTCATTTCTATATTGATATATTTGATGATGCTTTTACTCAGAGCAAGGCTGCTGCCGAGGTGTGGATAGGTGATGATGAAAATCATCTGCCCATCAAAATCAGGGCCAAATTAAAGATCGGTGCAGCTGAGGTCTATTATAATTCCGGCTATAATTTACGCGAACCTTTGACTTGTCGGTTCGAGATGAAATAATAAGGCGTCGGTCTTAATCCGTTGGCAGAATGGAATGGATAAGGGGCTGCATCAAAACAACCTGTTTGATGCAGCCTCTCAATACTATGATAGAAATGTTTCTATTTATTCCCATTCAGGAGGAGTTTGTCCCATTACATGTTCAACGAAGAAGTCGTACATCTTTCGTGTTTCAAACGGGCCACCTAAGCTGTGAGTCTTGCCCGGCAGATAAAGCTGTTCGAAGTTCTTGTTGGCATTCATTAAGGCTTTTACAACCTGCAATGTTGATGTGGGATCTACATTGTCGTCCAATTCACCATTGATAAGCAACAGTTTTCCTTTCAGCAGGTGTGCATTATCTACGTTTGATGAAGCACTGTAAGATTCATCCAATGGATAACCCATCCACTGCTCGTTCCACCAGATCTTGTCCATACGGTTGTCGTGACAGCCACAAAGAGCCACCGCTACTTTATAGAAGTCGTTATGGAAGAGTAGAGCAGCCATTGCATTCTGTCCACCAGCTGACCAGCCATAGATACCAACGCGGTCGATATTCATGTGGCTATGTTTCTTGGCAGCAGCTTTGATCCATGCGATACGGTCGGGGAAGCCGGCATCTTTAATGTTCTTCCAGCATACATCGTGGAATGCTTTTGAGCGGTTTGATGTACCCATACCGTCGATTGACACAACGATAAAGCCTAATTCTACCAATTTAGACAACAGATGGTTGGTTGCTCTGAAACTCTTGTCAACATGCGAATCGTGCGGACCGGCATAGATCATCTCAATCACCGGATAAGAACGTGATGCGTCAAAATGGCTCGGGCGATAGATATTTCCCCAAATGTCAGTCTTTCCATCTCTACCTTTTGCACAGAACACTTCAGGCATCTGCCAGCCGGTAGCAACCAAGTCGGTAATATCTGCTTTTTGCAGTTCAACAATGCGAGAAGGTTTGTCGATCTGTCTCAACAGGCTAACAGTAGGAAGGTCGGGACGAGAATAGACATCCGTGAAGAATTTGCGGTCTTTTGAGAAAGAGACGCTATGGTTTCCGTTTTCAGGAGTCATATCGGTGAATCCTGTGCCATCCATGTTGATGCAGCAATAGTGCTGGTTGTAGGGATCTTCTCCTTTATTGAAACCAGCGGCCATGAAATAGATCTTGCGGTTGGCTTCGTCAACATAATCAACACTGCGAACGATCCATTCGCCTTTTGTTACCTGTTTGATCTGTCCTGATTTGTTATCGATCAGATAGAGATGACGCCATCCGTCACGTTCTGAGATCCATAACATCTCTGCACCGTCATTTAGGTCATAGCGATAGATGTAGTGGTAATGGATAAATGTGCGAGTCTGTTCGTCTGCCAGGTGGCGGATAGAACCATCATTGGCATTCACTTCGCCAACGATATAGCGCTGATGTCCGCGCTGGTTGAATTCAAATGTAAAGGCTCTGCTGTCTTTACGCCAACCGGTGAGATACAAATTGAACTGATTCTCATAAAGAGTCACATTCAAAGGAATCTGCTTGCGAGAATCGATATCTAACAATACAGGTACGCTGACAGGGATTACATCACCCGGTTTTGCATAGTTGCGCCATTGTAGGATCGGCTGTTTCTGTGAAGTCGGACTGGATTCAATCAGCGGAATTCTGCGTTCTGTTACCTCTCTGACCTTTACAGTAGCCAGCTTTTTACTGTTGGGAGACCATTCGAGTGACCATGCGTCGTAGCGTAAGTTGGTCGAGCCGTCCATAGTCAGGGCGATCTCTTCCTTCTTGGCATCTTTGTCTTCGCTTATCGGAGAGATATATACATTGTTGTCCTTGATATAAGCTTCCCATTTGCCATCGGGCGATTTAACGGCTTCTTCTTTTTTGTTGCGAGACCATTTCTTGGATTCTTTTTTGTCTTCGTTCAGCAGAAATTCTGCCAGATTCTTTTGTTTGGAAGAGAAGAAAGAGGCCAGTTCTTTTTTGGTAGCAGCCTTTTGTTTCTTGCCGTTTTCAGCATTGACAAGGTAGAAAACATCTCCTGCCTTTTCATGATTCTTGTAATAGAAATAGTGTGAACTGTCAATCCAAGTAGCTCTTACAGCCGGAGAATAGACAAGATCGTTCTTTTTCAAGACAGAATCTGCACGAGTATAATCGGCACAGGTAACCTGTGCCGATACTTCGTTAATGGTGCTGCTGGCAATAGATGCCAGCAGATAAAAGATTGGTATGAATGATATTCTTTTCATGTAGGTATAGTTTGAACTTAGAATTATAAGTTTCCATCGAATGGGTTCTGGTCGCCTGCCGGCCAAATATCATCAACCAAAGCCTTGTTGTTCTTCATTTCATTGCTCGGAATCTGGAAGATGAAGCGCCAAGAACGTGCCGGTAACTGTATATTGCCACCATAGTTTACGTGGTTACCTGTGCGTAACAACGGCTTTTGGTTACGGATGATGTCAAACAGAGCATAACCTTCGCCATACAGCTCTTTTCTTCTTTCCATCAAGATGTCTTCAACCAGGTCGGCTCCAGATGTTTCGCTGCGTTTAGCTTTACGCATATCCTGAAGTTGCCACAACAGATCTTTTGCCTCTTTTTCATTGTTTTGACGAGCACAAGCTTCAGCAGCAGTCAACAACATATCTTCGGTACGTAAGAAGATGTATGAACCACGGCATTCTTCATTATCTCTGAACTTATAAGAAGCATAGATCTGATCCCACCAATATTCAAACTGGCTGGCACGGATATCTTCAGCATCAAATGTATTTACAAAGTCTGTTGCCAAGAACCAGCACTGGAATGTAAAACATTTACGAGTGCCGTTTGCCCAGAATGCAAACTGAGAGTAATCGCCCAAGTTCTGTTCTTCTGATTGTTTCATACCCCAGATACAAGAAGGCATTTCATCGTTGCTAAAGCCTGCCAAGAAGTTTTCGTTTGTAGTCAACGGATATTTATCCATCACTTTCTTAGCATATTCTTCGGCCTTGCTCCAGTTGGTCATAGTCAGATAAACCTGAGCCAAGATAGCCTGAGAAACAGACTGGTCCATATTATTCGTACGGTTACCACGGCTGAAACCATTCAGTAATGTTTCTGCCTGAGTTAAGTCTGCCAATACCTGGTCGTAGGTCTGCTGCAATGTACCACGTGTTTTACCTTCTGTGGCTTCCGTTGTAGGTTCAGTATAGATGGGCACACCCGGCATATCTTTTGCAATGGCGTAAGTCTGCTGGAACAGACGAGCCAAGTCGAAATAAGCCCAACCTCTCACAGCGAGAGCCTGTCCTTTAATATACTGTTTTTCCTGCTCTTCACCTTGGCAATTATCAATGTTAGCCAAGATAGAGTTCAAGTTGTTGATCAAGCGATAATGGAAGGTCCACATCTGGCTTGAACGGAAGATGTCGGCACGAGTTTCACCCCAATAGTTATAGGAATAAGGATACCAACCGCCCCATACAATCATATCTTCACCACAAACGTCTGACCACGCCATAACTGTAGGAATACCGTAGTCGTCGTCACGTCCAGAACCACCACTACTTCTTGCTCTCATCTGGAAGTAACATCCATTCAATGCTGCCTGAGCACCGGCTGTTGTTTTGAATACCTCTGAATCAGCTACCGATGTAGAGGGATTTGTTGTTAAATAGTCTTCGCAGCTATTAAGACCCAAGGTCAGAAGAGCAGCGGCACCTGCTATGATATATTTAATTGTTTTCATATATAGATCGTGTAATTAGAGATTTATAAATTGAGTTGCAAACCAAATGAGATTGACTTGGTTGTCGGTAATCGGTTTGAAGTTGTACCACTGACGCTCTGTTCAGGATCAGTACCTCTTCTGGCAGCACTACCGATAGTCAGCAGGTTGTCACCCTGTACATATAAACGCAATGAATGGACATCAAACTTAGATGTCAGAGTCTTGGGCAATGTGTAACCTAAAGTGATATTTCTCAATCTTGCGAATGAGTTGTTGAACAAGAACTTTGAAGAATAGCTACCCATTGTGTTTGCATAAGCTGTTGAGATTCGAGGGAATTCAGCATTCGGATTTTCGGGTGTCCATGCCTTCAACATATCAGGATGTAAGCTGTAACCAGTGCGGTATGCCATCATCTGTGAGTAGTCATCATCATACAGTTTGCCACCAATGCTATAATAGATCATGAATGAAAGGTCGATGCCTTTGTAAGAGAAGTTGTTGGTAAGACCACCAAACAGTTTAGGAATAGCATCACCTAAATATTTCTTTTGCTTATCGCTTGTCAGTTCATTGATGTTTTCAGTCTTTTCACGACCTACGACTACCTGTTCTCCCTTTTCATTCTTTTCGTAGATATTCTTCCAGAACTGGTCGTTACCTGTTTCCGGATTAACACCTGCATATTCTACACCCCAGAAGTTGTAGCGAGATTCATTTTCACGCCATTTGAAGTAGCCGGCGTTCATCTCTTTCTGCGGCAATTTAGTGATGCGGTTCTTATAAGATGTACCGTTCAAATCGATAGACCACTTGAAGTCTTTCGTTGAGATAGCAGCATAGTTCAAAGTGAATTCCCAACCGAAGTTCTTCACGTCACCAATGTTACGATCGATACCGCTGAAACCTGTTGACGGCGGCATAGGTAATGTAAACAGAAGGTCTTTAGACTTACGGTTAAACCATTCGATACCACCTGTCAATTTGTTGAACATTGCGAAGTCAACACCAATATTGAACTGCATATTGCTTTCCCATTTCAATGTTTTGTTAGGCAGACGGCTAACCAATACACCGGCATAGTTATAGTCGTTCATACCTGTAGCATACAAACCTTGATAAGCATAATAGGTACCCAAGTTATCGTTACCAACAGCACCATAACTTGTTTTCAGCTTCAAGTTGTCTAACCATGCGCTGTAAGGTTTCATAAACTCTTCGTTAGACAGACGCCAAGAAGCACCTACTGACCAGAATTTACCCCAACGGTTGTCTTTGTGGAAACGAGAAGAACCGTCTGTACGGAAGCTGGCAGATACATAATAGCGGTTGTTAAAGTCATATTCCAAGCGGCTCAACCAGCTCACCAGGCGATAATTGTCATGATAAGAGCTCATGCTGTTCATCTTAGAAGCAGCGTCGATTTCTGTCAAGCCGTTGAACGGGAAACCTCTTTTAGAAGCAGATAAACTTCTGAAGTTTGTTGAGTAAACTTCCTGTCCTACCAATGCAGTGATAGAGTGTTCGCCAAATGCCTTGTTATAGGTCAACAAGTTGTTCAGTGTATAAGCAAAATTGCGGTCGCTTTGTTTGGAAGCTTCACCACCGTAACCAGCTGCATAACCATATTCACCATTAACATATCCGTCGTAGGTGTACTGATAGTAGTCAACACTTAAGTTGGTTTTCCAAACCAATTCCGGAAGGAATGTGATTTCAAAATAGGTACGCATTGAAGCGTCGTCGTGCATCCAAGGAGAAGGATTGTATTCAGCATCAGCCAACGGGTTCCAGCTAATCCAGCTCTGGCGGTTATCACCGTAGTCATAGATTAATCGACCTTGAGCATCTCTGCGATAATCTTGAGTTGTTTCGTCCCATTCATAGATAGGATAGGTAGCAGGCATAGTTCGTAAAAACCATACAGTGTTTCCACTTGCAGATGTTTCACGAACACTGTGTGACAAGTTGATGTTTGTACCCACCTTCAACCATTTCTTAACGTTGTAGTTCATGTTAGCACGTACAGAGTAGCGTTCGAACTTCTGAGTAGAGAATACACCTTTATCATTCAAATAACCACCAGAAATGAAATAGTCGGCTTTCTTAGATTTACCACTGAAGTCGATAGTATATTCCTGGCGCAGACGTGATTTAAGCAGAGCATCTTTCCAATCACCAGAGTAGCGCAATTTAGCATTCGGATCGATCTTACCGTCCAATCCTACCGGAGTGTTTGTGTTCCACGGGTTGACCTTCAATTCGTTGATCAAAGATTCTGTTGCATAGGCAGCAGCTTCAGCATCAGAAGCACCTGTGTTATCCATATAACCGTTCTTCATTGCCAACCAAGTAACTTCAGCAAATTCGTTTGGAGTCAGTGATCTTGGCAGGTCAACAGCCAAAGAAGCCCATCCCCAAGATGAACGGAAGTTGAGCTGACCGGATTCACTTGTACCTTTACGAGTTGTAATCATAACAACACCGTTGGCAGCACGTGAACCGTAAAGAGCTGTTGCAGAAGCATCTTTCAATACAGTCATTGACTCAATGTCGTTCGGGTTGATCGCGTTCAGATAACCATCATAAGGAGTACCATCCACTACATAGAGAGGAGAGCTTGATGCATTCATAGAACCGATACCACGGATCATGATAGTTGCATTAGCACCTGGTTCACCTGATGAGTTCATAACTTGAACACCACTACTTTGACCCTGCAGAGCCTGAGTGATGTTGGAAGCCTTTACTCGTTCCAATGATTCTTTCTTGACAACACTGGCTGAACCTGTAAAGGTTGATTTCTTACCTGTACCATAAGCAACAACCATGACTTCGTCAATAGCAACTAAGTCGGGTTCCATCTCGATGCGCATGCTGCCTCCTTTGATTGCAACTTCCTTTGTCTTATAACCAAGGTATGACAGTTGCAATGTCTTGGTTGTGCTGGCAACACTGATGGTGAATTCACCATTTTCGTTCGTTGTTACACCGTTCATCGATTGTTTGTCCATAATGGCAACACCAATCATGGGCGTACCTGTATCCGAAGAGGTGACGATACCCGTCACGGTCTTGTTTTGTGCAAGTAGTAATGTGCTCCAAAGAGACATTACAAGTAGAGTTGATAAAAGTTTTCTCATAACAAAACTATTTTAAGGTAATAATGATAAAATTTGTCTTTTCAGGAATGAATCTTTTGCTATTGTTTTGCAATGCTCACTTTGCAAACATATTGAAAATAAAATCAAATGCAAAAAAAATATATGCATAAAAAATGTCAAATAACATTATCGTGTATTGATGTTTTGGGCTTTGTATTGTTAAAAATAAGGAAAAGCAATCAGAATAGGGTACATTATTTATATATAATCTCTGATTTTATGGAAAAAGGGAAGAGACAACGATAGATTGTTCCCTATTGTTCGTTTTAAGTATGTTTAAGAGAATGGTAGTAAAAATATTGAAAATAAGAGTTCAATCTTTTACTGCCCGGTTATTGATAGGGTAGAGTTGGCATCCGTATATGATAAAGACCAGATTTTACTGTGTTGACAAAATGTTTTAACCCAATTCGGCCATTAGATTACAATTCTTGTTGGTACTGTTTTGAGCAGATTGCAATGGCTCTACGTTGAAGGCATAGCGGGCTATGTCGAAACGCAGGCGGAAGCAAGATGCCGAAAGAAGTGCCGACAAGAGTTGGAAAGAATAAAAACATTCAACTGTTTTACTTTTTTCGTTCTAATGACCGATTGGGGTTTAACCCGTTGGCGAAATTTGGGTTGTCAGGTTGATTGACGAGTCCGTTTGAAATAGCACGTGGCTCCGTTTTGGAGAAAGGCTCGACTCGGTGTTCTTTTAAAATGGTTTTAAAACGCTTTTTTAATGGCTTTAAACGGCATTAAAATGGACAAATTGGGAGAGATAAGGAGTCTTCAAAGCGGTTAGTTAGATGCCGCCTGTTTTTGACAGATCGCCGGCAGTAGTCGGATGGAGTAGTTATTGTATTTTAATTAGTTTGTTGTTTGTTGAAAACAGGCGACAAATCCGTTAGAAACGGCGAGCGGTTTCGTTGGAAATGACAGATGAAATCGCCTTGCTCTAAACCCTCTTGTGGAAAGGCTTATAGGCTCTTTTTCAAGGGGCTATAGAGTTTTTGGAAAAAGGGTATAGACTTTTTGAAAAAAGGGTAGGGACTTTTTTGAAAATGGGTAGGCACTCCGTTCAGATTGGGTAGGCACTCCGTTGGAAAGGAGTAGGCACCCAATTTCCGGAAATAGACTACTCCGTTTTGGCTGGGTTCATAATCTATTGTCTGTTCGTCGGCTTATTGTATTTTTAGAGAGGAATATATAGCTTATTCGTCTTTAGCTGCCAAAAGAGAACCTGATTGTTGCATCAATTAATTCTGCCAGCAGGTTGAAAATGATACTTATTGAATCGGATCAAAAGGAAGGATGGTCTCTTTTCTGTAGCCCGTGCCATTGAAGGAGGCAATCAGCTCACCCGCCTCGTTGGTGATAAGCACTTCGCAATTGGCCAGCCGTTTGTGGTTGAAATTTTCTTTTGCTTCGGCATATAGAAAGCCTTTGTTTTCGGCTTTAAAAAAGTTTATAGAGGAATTGATGGATAGAGTTAGGCGGGCATGACTATTAGTAGCAGCCGCAAAAGCTAAATCGGCTAAAGTAAAAATAGCACCTCCTTGGCAGACTCCGCCACCATTTAAATGCTCCGGCTTGATTTCCATACGCGCCTTGGCATATCCGTTGCTTACCTTTAGCAGCTCTACTCCGGCATGCAAGGCGAATTTGTCGCCTTGCATAAATTCCTCTATAGTCATTGTCTGTAAATTACTTGTTCAATTTCCATTCAGCACCATCCTTGGTATCCTTGATTTCAAAGCCAAGAGCGGTCAGTTCATTACGGATCTTATCTGAAGTAGCCCAATCTTTGTTGGCTTTTGCCTGCTGGCGAAGTGTCAACAACAGGTCAATAGCTTTGCCAAAGGCTTCGTAGCTGTCACCTCCGGCAGATGCTTCGTCTTTCAGACCTAAGATGTCGAACATGAAGGTGTGGAATACGTCTTGTAGTTCCTTAAGATCTTCAGCCGAGATAGTAGCCTTGCCATCTTTCACCGAGTTGATAGCACGTGTTGCATCAAATAGGTGAGAGATAACGATCGGAGAGCTTAGGTCGTCATTCAATGCCTCATAGCATTTTTCACGCAATCCCTTTGTGTCAACCGTTGAAGTAGCCGATGCTTTCAGTTTCATCAGATGGTGGTAAGCATCCATCAGACGTTCCAATCCCTTCTGAGCTGCCAGCAATGCGTCGTTACTGAAGTCAACGGTGCTACGATAATGTGCCTGCAGGATAAAGAAGCGGATTGTCATAGGAGAGTAGCCTTGACCCAACTTCTCATGGTTGCCGCTGAAGAATTGGTCCAAAGTGATGAAGTTGCCCAATGATTTACCCATCTTCTGTCCGTTGATGGTGATCATATTGTTGTGCATCCAATAATGAACCATGTCGTCGCCTTGTGAGGCTACGGCCTGAGCAATCTCGCATTCGTGGTGCGGGAAGATTAAGTCCATGCCACCACCGTGGATGTCGAAATGGTTTCCTAAATATTTCTTACCCATTGCCGTACATTCACAATGCCAACCGGGGAAACCGTCGCTCCAGGGAGAAGGCCATCGCATGATATGTTCGGGCTGTGCACATTTCCATAGAGCAAAGTCAATCGGATTGCGCTTTTCTTCCTGACCGTCCAATGAACGGGTTGTGTTCAGCATATCATCGATGTTACGGCCTGAAAGGATGCCATATTTATGATCTTTGTTATATTTTTCCACATCGAAATAGACGGAACCCTGACTTTCGTAGGCATAACCGTTTTCAAGGATTTTCTTCACCAAGTCGATCTGTTCGATGATGTGGCCGCTGGCATGAGGCTCGATGCTGGGCGGAAGCACATTCAACGCCTCCATGGCATGATGGTAGCGATTCAGATAGAACTGAACAACCTCCATCGGCTCCAGCTGCTCTAAGCGAGCCTTCTTTGCAATTTTATCTTCGCCCTCATCAGCGTCGTGTTCCAAGTGTCCAACGTCTGTGATGTTGCGTACATAGCGAACTTTATATCCTAAATGTGTTAAATAGCGAAATAGCAAGTCGAAGGTGATAGCCGGACGTGCATGACCCAAATGGGCATCGCCATAAACTGTCGGGCCACAGACATACATGCCGACATGCGGTTCATGCAAGGGGACAAACTGTTCTTTCCTTCGAGATAATGTGTTGTAAATATACAATGGGTGTTCCATAATCGAGTGTTTTTAAGCAGTGCAAATATAGAAATAATCTATATATTTGCGTAATAATTCATCGGATATACATAAAACACATGAAAAAGCGAAGCATTCTTTTCGTCAGCTTGATAGCTTGGTTGATGATGGTAACCGCCTGTTCCGACAAGCAGATGTATGATTTATCAAAATATGGCCTGCAACCCGATTGTTCCGAAAATAGTTCTCCTCTGATTGCTAAAGCTTTGGCAGAGATTGCAGCCACATATGATTCTACCCGTTCGGCTGTGATTACGTTGCCCAAAGGACGGTATGATTTCTATCCGGAAGGTTCAACCGTGCGGACCTATTTTATCTCGAACCATGATCAGGCCAATCCCAAACAGGTGGGTATAGCGGTTGAGAATCTGAAGAACGTTACTTTCGACGGACAGGGTTCTGATCTGGTGTTCCATGGTCGTATGCTTCCGGTGTCGTTGGTCAACTCCGAGAATTGCACGTTGAAGAACTTCCATGTCGATTTTGAGAATCCTCATATTGGACAGGTAAAGGTGCTGGAGAATGAGCCGGATCAATCGACAATCACATATGAGATAGCGCCTTGGGTGCAATATGAGGTGCGTGATAGCATTCTCTATTTCAAGGGTGAAGGCTGGGAATATTCTCCGATTGTCGGTATTGCCTTTGAAGAAGAGACCAAACATCTGGTTTATAACACCAGTGATATTCAAGTGGGTTCAACGGGTGTTAGTGAAATCTCGCCACGAGTGCTTACCTCTGTGAAGTGGACGAATGAGAAATTGATTCCCGGAACGATAGTGGCCATGCGTAGTTATTGGCGTCCTGCGCCGGGTGTATTCCTCTCGTATGACGTGAATACAACCCTTGAGAATATACAGGTTCATTATGCTGAAGGCATGGGATTGTTGGCCCAGATGAGTGAGGATATTTTGTTGGATGGCTTCTCGGTATGTCTGCGTGGAGAGAGTGATCCGCGTTATTTCACAACTCAGGCCGATGCAACCCACTTCTCGGGCTGTAAGGGCAAGATTATCTCTCGCAACGGCTTGTATGAAGGAATGATGGACGATGCCATCAACATACATGGCACTTACCTGAAGGTGCAGAAACGTGTAAATGACAATACCTTGATCGGTGAATATATGCATTCACAGGCTTATGGCTTTAAGTGGGGCGAAGTGGGCGATAGTGTGCAGTTTGTAGATTCAAAGACCATGGAACTGATAGGGACGGTGAATACAATCACGGCTATCGAAGCCGTAGATAAACCGATTGATCAGGGCGTGAAGCAGTTTCGCATTACCTTTGCTCAGCCGGTAGATACAGCCATTTGTGAGACAGCCTACTATGGCATTGAGAACCTGACCTGGACTCCGGAGGTGCTGTTTGAGGGAAATGTAATTCGCAACAACCGAGCTCGCGGTTCATTGTTCAGTACTCCGCGTCCCACAAGAGTTCAGAACAATGTCTTTGACCATACTTCAGGCACTGCCATCCTGTTGTGTGGCGATTGCAACGGATGGTTTGAAACGGGAGCTTGCCGTGATGTGGTGATCCGTCAGAACCATTTTATCAACGCATTGACCAATATGTTCCAGTTTACAAATGCCATTATCTCTATCTATCCTGAGATTCCTGATCTGGCCTCTCAGAAGCTCTATTTCCATAGTGGCATTGTCATTGAAGATAATGAATTTGACACCTTTGATCAGCCGATTGTGTATGCCAAGTCGGTTGATGGATTGAAGTTCTGTCACAACATCATTCGTCAGGGAACCGATTATCCGGCATTTCATTGGAATAATCATCGCTTCTTGCTGGAGCGTGTAATTAATTATGACATCTCTGAGAACCAGTTTGAAGGAGGTTTTGAAGCCGAACGTGATATCGTTAGTAAATAGTCCTGGTGAGTATAAAATAATAGCGTGCGGATGAAATGGTTTATAAATGTGTGGCTGATGCTGTTTTGCCAGTTGGCTACTTTGTGTGCACAAGATATACAGACAACCGACAGCGTGAAGCCACAAATGTCGGTTGCTGATTATTCCTTTAAACCCACTTCGCTGATCCTTCCGGCCTCGCTGATTACGGTTGGTGCGGTAGGTACAGCTATTGATGGGATGAACGACTTCCATCTGTTTAGCCGTAAAGACTCGGTGAACTATATTCGTATAGATGATTATATGGAATGGGGAATGTTGGGTTGGGTGTTTGTCTGTGACTTGATGGGGAAAGAGAAGCATAATTGGCTTGATCAGTTTTTCCTGATAGGTTTGGCTGAAGGATTGAATGCCGGAATGACACGTACTGTTAAGCATCTGGTGAACGAGAAACGTCCGGATGGCGGAGCTTATTCCTTTCCTTCAGGACATACGGCCAATGCCTTTTTAGGAGCTCATATGGCCTATAAAGAGTTCAAAGATTCTAATCCGTGGCTGGCCTATTCGGGCTATGCCTTGGCAACTTTTGTGGCAGGCTCACGTCTTCATAATAACCGCCATTGGGTTGCTGATGTGGTGGCAGGTGCCGGCTTTGGCATTTTGTCGGTCGAGCTGGCCTATCTGATCTATTTCCCGGTGCGCAATGCTATTGCCCGCAATGTTAATAGGAAACATGCCGGCAATCTGGTGCTTTCGCCCACCTTTACGAACCAAGGAGGCGGATTCTATCTCTCTTACCGATTTTAACCCAAATCGGTCATTAGAACGGAAAAAGTAAAACAGCTGACTATTTTTATTCTTTCCAACTCTTGTCAGCACTTCTTTTGGCATCTTGCTTCCGCCTGCGTTTCGACATAGCCCGCTATGCCTTCAACGTAGAGCCATTGCAATCTGCTCAAAACAAGTACCAACAAGAATTGTAATCTAATGACCGAATTGGGTTTTAGCCTTTACATAGCTGATTGCTGATTAGCAACAGCTCTTCCAGATAGTTGCGGTTATTGCTGAGGCGCGGTATCTTGTGCTGTCCGCCCAGCTTTTCCTTCTGTTTAAGCCATTGGTAAAACGTTCCCTCATGAGCGGCAATCACTTCAAGAGGTTGTAACGAAATCTCTTTGTATCGTTTGGCTTCATAGTCCGAATTAATCTCTTTCAGTGATTGATCCAGAATAGAGGCAAAAACATTAAGCGAATTGGGCATCTGTTCAAACTCAATCAGCCATTGATGGCGTCCTTTTGCCTTCTCTAAAAGAAACAATGGAGCCGCCGTATATTCCCGGACGATAGCTCCGGTCTGTTGGCAGGCTTTGGCCAAAGCTTTGTCGGCATTGCCCACCATTAACTCCTCGCCAAAGGCATTGATGAAATGCTTGGTTCGCCCCGAGATGACGAACTTATAGGGATTCACAGAGGTGAAGCATATTGTGTCGCCAATCAGATAGCGCCACAAACCACTCATCGTAGAGATAGCCAAAGCATAATTGGTGTTGGTCTTGACCTCTTCGATTGGCAGAGCCTTGGGCGACTCTTTGTCCAGTTCCTCAATAGGGATAAACTCATAGAAGATACCATAGTCGAGCATCAACAACATGCTGTTGTCGTTCGGGTCATCTTGGATACCAAAGAATCCTTCTGTAGCATTATAGGTCTCCTGATAGTGCATCTGATCCGAAGGAATCAGGCTCTTGTATTGTTTGCGATAGGGTTCGAAGCTGATGCCTCCATGAAAGAACACCTCCAGATTTGGCCATACATCGGTCAGATATCTCTTTCCGGTTTTCTTTAGTATGGCTTTGATCAGCACCAACATCCAAGAGGGAACGCCCGACAGACTGTTTACATCTTTGTTCCACGTGCTGTTGACGATGGCTTTTATTTTGCTTTCCCACTCGTTCATCAAGATAATCTCTTTGCGAGGCACTCGTATCAGATTGACCAGTGGATTCAGATTTTGTAGCAAGACCGCTGAGAGGTCGCCACAGTGCATCGAGGCATTGATAGGAGAGGGCGCATGACTTCCTCCCAAAATCAATCCTTTCCGTGAAAAGAAATGGCTATTGGGATTGTTGTGCAGATAGAGTGCTACACTGTCGAAACCGCCCTTATAGTGACATTTGTGTAGAATATCTTGTGTAACGGGAATAAATTTGCTTTTATCGTTTGTGGTTCCGCTGCTTTTGGCATACCAAGTTACATTAGCCGGCCAAAGAATGTTTTTCTCGCCGTTAATCATGCGGTTGATATAGGGCTTCAGGTCGTCGTAGGTCTGAAGAGGAATCTGTTTGATGAAATCTTGATAGTTATGGATATCTTTAAAGAGATGTTGTTTTCCCCACTCGGTGCAACAACCCTTTTCCAGCAGCCTGCCTAATTGCTTGGCTTGGATCTCTTCGGCCTTTAATTTAATCTTTTCAATCTGTTTTTGTCTCAGAGAGAAAATAGGCGAAATTGCTTTCGTTAAAATATCCATGCTTTCGACTAATAATGTATTCGTTACAAATGTAGCCATTCTCTTTTTATTTATACCTTTGTCAATGAACTAAATTAAGCAGGTAATGAAAATAGGTATTCTATCTTCCGGAGGCGATTGCCCCGGCATCAATGCTACGATTCGTGGTGTTGGTAAGACGGCCATCATGCATTACGGTATGGATGTAATAGGCATACATAGTGGTTTTATCGGTCTGTTGAATAAGGATATTCAAACGTTTGACGAGCGGAGTCTGTCCGGCATCTTACATCTGGGTGGAACCATTTTGGGCACTTCTCGTGAGAAGCCTTTTCGTAAGATGTTGGCATCAGGTGATGCCGAGAAGCCTCAGATCATCAAAGACAACTATCATGAGTTGGGATTGGATTGTTTGGTTTGTATCGGCGGAAACGGTACGCAGAAGACCGCGAACCTGTTGTCTGAGTTGGGACTGAATGTGATAGGTGTACCTAAAACCATAGACAATGATATTTGGGGAACGGATATTACCTTTGGTTTTGATACGGCAGTAAACATTGCGACAGAATCAATCGATCGCTTGCATTCAACGGCCAGCTCACATAAACGTGTGATGGTGGTTGAGGTGATGGGACATCATGCCGGATGGATTGCTCTTTATGCCGGAATGGCTGGTGGCGCCGACGTGATTCTGCTTCCTGAGTTAGGTTATGACATCAACAAAGTGAATGAGGTGTTGTCACAACGTGCCCACGAGGGAAAACCCTATTCTATTGTTGTGGTGGCTGAGGGAATCGATACGCCTTCCAAGATTCGTCCGGCCTATTATATTACCAAGGCGATTGAGTTGGCCACCGGAATCGAGGCTCGTGATACCGTGTTGGGTTATACACAGCGCGGAGGAGCTCCTTCTCCTTTTGACCGCAACTTGGCAACTCGTTTGGGCGGTTATGCTACGGAGTTGATTGCCAATGGTCAGTTTGGACAGATGGTTTGTATGAGAAACAGTCAAGTTGGCTCTATTCCATTGTCTGAAGTTGCCGGTAAGCTTAAGTTGGTTACTCCGGATCACGATCTGATTATCCAAGGTCAGCGTATGGGTATCTCTTTTGGTATCTGATAGATAGAAGATATATTTCTTGGCGGTGTGTCATAGTTGCAAGTGGCTTCGTTTCTTTCGGGATTCGGCCTCAGCGTCTTGCATTTGCTAATTCTGACACACCGCCTTTTACATCTTATGGCTCTCACTCTTTTAACCTCCCTTTTATTTGTACATGTCGGGAAAAATTACGAATATTGCATAGCTGTGGTATGTGTGTAGTTTGCACCGGCAGATTGAGCTTTGCAGCAGACAGTCTGCGATTGATACCATCTCTGATTATTGAAAATTAAATCGTTTATTTCGCCAATAGGTTGATTGAATTCAAATAGATATCCATGCAACTTTATTCCATTATTATTCCTGTATATAACAGACCGGAGGAGGTTGATGATCTTCTTCGCAGCTTGACACATCAGACTTATACCCATTTCGAAGTGGTTGTGGTTGAAGATGGTTCAACACGTCCTTGTAAAGAGATTGTTGATGCCTTCAGTTCTACATTGAATATCCGTTATTTTGTCATACCCAATTCTGGTCCGGGTATGGCTCGTAACTATGGTGCAGCTCAGAGTCAAGGCGACTATCTTTTAATCTTGGACTCCGATGTTATTTTGCCAGAATGTTATCTGGAAGAGGTGCATGCCACATTAGAGCGATATCCTGTGGATGCTTTTGGTGGTCCTGACCGCGCCCACGAATCCTTTACGCCGATACAGAAGGCCATAAACTATGCAATGACCTCTTTCTTTACGACCGGAGGCATTCGTGGCGGTAAGCGTAAATTGGATGACTTTTATCCGCGTAGCTTCAATATGGGCATCCGGCGCGAAGTCTATAATGCCTTAGGTGGATTCTCTAAGATGCGTTATGGCGAGGATATTGATTTCAGTATTCGCATACGTAAGGCTGGTTATCAGACACGTCTGTTCCCGACAGCCTATGTCTATCATAAGCGTCGAACCAACTTCATGCAGTTCTTCCGTCAAGTAAAGCATTCGGGTAATGCCCGTATTGTCCTATACCGTAAATACCCTGATTCGTTACGCCTGGTGCATTGTCTGCCGGCTCTGTTTGTGGTAGGTCTGTTGTCGGTATTGCTTCTATCTTTGCTTTATCCGCTTTTGGCCTCGCTGGTGGCAATCTATATCGTATTATTGGGCGTTGATGCCTTCTTCCAGAATAAATGTAGCCTGAAGATTGCCGGATTAGCCATTTGTGCCTCGTTTATCCAATTAACGGGCTATGGAGTAGGATTTATTCAAGAGATGTTTACAAAGC
The DNA here is from genome assembly GCA_934725305.1 of uncultured Parabacteroides sp. Classification (GTDB taxonomy): domain Bacteria; phylum Bacteroidota; class Bacteroidia; order Bacteroidales; family Tannerellaceae; genus Parabacteroides. The sequence continues at coordinate 57,816 of CAKVBA010000007.1, forward strand.
CTCAGCCGGTTCAGAAATAGACGTTGAAGATAAGGGAGTGATGGGAACTGTGTCGAAGCGGCTCTTTTGATGCAGTTCCTGATATGATACATCTTGTTGACTGCATAAATAAACAGCCGACACCTTTTGATTGATTCGAATAGAAAGGAGGTGAAAAAGATAACAGGTTATTTTTCGTCAGCAGTCTGTTGATGCTGTTCTTCGTCCTGCTGTTGACGCTGTTTCTTTCGTTCAGCAATCAACGCTTTCAAATCCTTGTCGTTGTGAATCTTTTTGAGCGCCATTTGAGCCGCATTTTGCTGTGACTCCTTCTTTGTGTAGCCAATGCCAATGCCAATCTCCTGTTCTGCCAAGAATACACCAGTCTGGAACACCGGATTACCATCGTTGTCGTTGAATGATTCAATAATTCGGAACTCGATAGTCTCTTTATTCTTCTGACTCCATTCGATGAGGTTCGATTTGAAGTTAACCTCTTTCTTGACCATCTTTTCGATGCTGATATGTTTGGCAATCAGTGTGTCAGAAATAAAGCAGTAACAGTTTTCATAGCCCTGATCAAGATAGATTGCACCAATCAATGCCTCTAAGGCATTTCCATACATATAATTGTTGTGTGCATTCAGTTTGGTCGAATAGATGACCATAGAGTCGAGTCCCAGTTCAAGAGCAACCCTGTTTAATGTCTCGCGGGAGACTATTTTAGAGCGTGTGTTCGTGAGAAAACCCTCTCTCTTGTAGGGATATCTCTTGAATAGAATATCAGCTACGATTGTATCCAATACAGCATCGCCTAAAAATTCCAAACGTTCATTGTTTATCCACTTACCATTTTCCGTTTCAATTGAAGATGATTTATGGACAAAAGCCTGTTCGTACAGTTTGATATTCTTAGGACAAAATCCTGTAATATTGAATATAGAAGAATAAAGCCCCTTATCAGCATATCGAAGGAGCTTTATTCTTTGGAGTAGTTTATTAAACACGTTATTTCTCAAATTTTTTGACAATAGCGCAGGCATTATGACCGCCAAAACCAAACGTATTTGACAGCGCAGCCCTGATTTCTCTCTTTTGAGCTTTGTTGAATGTGAAATTCAGGTTATAGTCAATTTCAGGATCGTTATCGCCTTCAACGTGGTTGATAGTAGGAGGAACAATACCTTCTTTGACAGCCATGATACAGAACAAAGCTTCAATAGCACCAGCAGCACCCAGTAAGTGACCAGTCATAGACTTGGTAGAGCTGATGTTTAAGTTATAGGCATGATCGCCAAACACCTCTTTGATAGCTTTTACCTCAGAGATATCGCCTACCGGAGTAGAGGTACCATGAACATTGATGTAGTCAATGTCTTCAGGTTTCATGCCTGCATCGTCCAGTGCGTTCTGCATAACCAACTTAGCACCAAGACCTTCTGGATGAGAAGCGGTCAGGTGATAAGCATCTGCCGACATACCTGTACCTGCGATTTCACAATAGATCTTAGCTCCACGTGCCAATGCGTGTTCCATTTCTTCAAGAATCAAGCAAGCACCACCTTCACCCATTACGAAGCCATCACGGCTAGCGCTGAACGGACGAGATGCTGTCTCAGGAGAATCATTGCGAGTAGAAAGGGCATTCATTGAATTGAAACCACCTACACCTGATTCTGAGATAGCAGCTTCGGCACCGCCAGTTACGATAACATTGGCTTTGCCTAAACGGATATAATTGTATGCGTCACTGATTGCGTTTGTTGAAGATGCACAGGCAGAGACAGTAGCAAAGTTCGGACCATGGAATCCATATCGCATTGAGATGTGTCCGGCTGCAATGTCTGCAATCATTTTAGGAATAAAGAACGGGCTAAACTTCGGACCAATTGTATCTTTGATCTTTGCATAGCTCAACAATTCTTCATCAAAAGTCTTAATACCGCCAATACCAGCAGCAAAAATAACACCGATACGGTTCTTGTCTTCTTTCTCCAAGTCCATAGCGGCGTCGGCAATCGCTTGATTTGCTGCTTCGATTGCCAATATACTGTAACGATCACACTTGCGGGCTTCCTTACGGTCCATTACTTTCAATGGATCGAAGCCTTTAACTTCGCATGCAAATTGTGTCTTGAATTTGGATGCATCAAATTGAGTAATAGGTCCTGCACCACTCTTACCGTTAATAATACCTTCCCAAGTTTCGGGAAGTGTATTACCTAACGGAGTAATAGCTCCAAGACCTGTTACTACGACTCTTTTTAATTCCATACCTTTCAATAAGGATTACTTCGCGTTTTCTTCGATGTACTTGATAGCGTCACCTACCGTTGTAATCTTTTCTGCTTGATCGTCAGGAATCTGAATACCGAATTCTTTTTCGAATTCCATAATCAATTCAACAGTATCAAGAGAGTCTGCTCCTAAATCGTTAGTAAAGCTTGCTTCGTTTGTAACTTCTGTTTCTTCAACACTTAATTTATCAACGATGATAGCTTTTACTTTATCAGCAACTTCAGACATAACTTTTTCAATTTAGATTAATAAATACGAATATACTTTTTATTTTTGCAGTGCAAAGAAACAAATTTTTTATGTTACAAAGCAAATATAATTAGCTAAAAATGTGGAAAACTGCACATTTTTTCTTTTGTTGTGCACATAAATTCTAAAAAAGATGAAAAATATAGCGATTTTTGCCTCGGGGTCAGGCACGAATGCCGAAAACATTGTTCGGCATTTTGCTAACAGCAAAACTATTAAAGTGGCTGTTGTTTTATCTAATCATGCGGAAGCGGGCGTGCATGCTCGTGTTAAACCGTTAGGTGTTCCTTCGTTTACTTTTTCAACGAAAGAGTTTACTGAAGCCTCTCTGATATTGGACAAGCTTGCAGAGTATAATGTAGATTTTATTGTGTTGGCTGGTTTTATGAATAAGATCTCCGCTCCGTTGTTAAAAGCTTTTCCCAATAAGATTATAAACATTCATCCGGCTCTGTTGCCTAATTATGGTGGTAAAGGCATGTATGGTATGCATGTTCATGATGCGGTGGTTGCTGCCGGTGAGAAAAAGTCGGGTATCACTATCCATTATGTAAATGAAAACTATGACGAGGGAGACATTATTTTCCAGGCCAGTTGTGATGTGTTGCCTTCCGATTCTGCCGACGTGGTAGCTCTTAAGGTGCATGCTCTGGAATATGCTCATTTCCCGCGTGTTATTGAGGAATTGTTGAGCAAATAAAGAGGTCTCTGAAAGGTATAGTTGTTTTTCTAAAGTTGGGTGCTTACTCAATTCAAACGGAGTAGGCACTCAATCCGAACGGAGTGCATGCCTGTTTTTTCAAGGTTTTCTTTTCAAGTTTTTATTCGCCTTTTTGAACGTCGTTTTAATGCCGTTCAAATGCTGTTTAAAAAAAGATGCCGACCTTTTTTCAAAAAGGGTGCGCCCTTTTTCCAAAAAGATGCCGACCTCTTTAAAAAACGGAGTCTGTTACCCAATCTGAAAAGAGGGATAGAGTTGTGTCAACAGGCTGGCCTCTTCTTCTGTAGCATGAATCACCTTAAAGGCTCTGTATTCTCGTGGATGATCATAGTGGGCACGGAAGTATTCGAACTGTTCGGGATGTTCGCGCAGCCTCTTGTCGATCGTCAGCGGACTGAAGGCTGCCAGGATTGTCTGTTCGATACGGTTTTCCTGAAACTGATCCATATCGATAATGGGGTTGAGCGGAGTCGGAGGAGTTACCTCTTTCAGCTTGTCCAGTGTGATATGGAAAAAGTCTGCAATATGCTCCAGGCAGATGCGTGTGCCGTTTGCCTTTCCGTCGGCCGAGAAACCTGCAATGTGCGGAGTGGCGATGGCGGCCTCTTGCAATAATTCACGGCTGATGACAGGTTCGTTTTCCCAGCAGTCAATGATCAGTTCGCTTATTTTTCCCTCACGTTTGGCAGCCAATAATGCCTCTGTGTCGTGTACCGCACCTCGACAACTATTGATAAACCAAGGATTCTTCTTTAGTTTCTGAAAGAAGGATGTATCCGCCAGGTGATAGGTTGGATAATCACCTTCGCGGGTAAAAGGCACGTGTAGTGTGATGATGTCGGCCTCTTCGGCAATTTGGTCTAATGAGACAAACCCATCATTACCTTCGGCCTTGGCGCGAGGCGAGTCATTGCGTAAGACACGCATACCCATTACTCGGCACAGATGTTCCACAATCTGTCCTACATGTCCTACGCCTACGATGCCGATGGTTTTACCTTTCAGACTCACACCCTTACGAAGCGAAAGGGTCAAAAGAGAGGCTAATATATATTGACCCACCGATGCCGCATTGCAACCGGGAGCATTGTACCAGGTGATACCAGCCTCTTGGCAATAGTGCGTGTCTATGTGATCGAAGCCGATGGTAGCGGTTGTAATCAGTTTGACAGAACTGCCTTCGAGCAGTTGGCGGGTACATTTATCAATGCTACGCACAATCAGTGCATCTGCCTCTTTGATAATTTCAGGAGTGAAGCACTTGCTATTAACATAGATCATCTCTGCAACCGGTTCCGCTATGCCTTTCAGGTAGGGAATGGTATTGTCTGCTACAATTTTCAACCTTTTCATTCTTTTGTTTCTCTTTTGTAAGACAAAGGTACTAAATGTTGGGAAACATACAGATAGGTAATGACTAATAAACGGAAAAGATTCCCTATCTTTGCCAATCGAATGTGCACCTAAAAAACAGATGGTTTATGAGCTTCAGTGAACGTTGTTGTCAGATATTTGAGCAGGGGACAAAGGCTTATCATGTGACAGATAGTGTAGATGCAACTGTACATAATCCCTATCCGGTACAGAGTATAGAGTTTTATTTGTATCTGAAACATTGGATTGATGTGGTGCAGTGGCATCTCGAGGTGATGATACACGATCCCGGCATTGAAGCAGAAAAGGCATTGGCCATCAAGCGTCGTATCGACCGTTCTGATATGGATCGTACCGATCTGGTTGAATTGATTGATAGCATATTGCTCGATAGCTATTGTGATGTCGTGTTACAGCCCGATGCAACCTTGAATACAGAAAGTCCGGGATGGGCTATCGACCGCCTCTCTCTGTTGGATCTGAAGGTCTATCATCTGGAGGAAGAGTTGGGAAAGAAGGGCTTGGAATCGTCTTATCGTGAGAAGTGCCACAAGCAGTTGGCCCTGTTGCAGGAGCAGCGGCGCGATCTTGCCTTGGCAATTGACCAGCTCTTGACGGATATTAAAGAGGGACGTAAGAAAATGAAGGTGTATAAACAGTTTAAGATCTATCTCTGATTAAACGTATGAAACAGTTACATATAATAACTCCGGTGAAAGACTCTATCGAGTTGACGATACAGACCATCGAAGCGATTCTGACTTCGGACATAACAGTTCCCTATACCTATTTTGTCTATAATGATTTCAGTAGTGAAGAGAATACGGCACGTCTGAAGGAGGCTTCTCAGAAGATGGGGTTTGAACTGGTTAATCTATCCGACTTGACCGATCATCCTTCGCCCAATTATCTGTTGATCTTGCAACGTGCCCAGCAGAAGGCTATCGAGGCCGAAGCCGGATTGTTGATTGTAGAATCGGATGTGGTGGTGAAGAAAGATACGTTGCAATCTCTTTTTGATGGTGCTCTTGAACGTACCGACTGTGGCATTGCTGCTTCGGTAACTGTTGATGAGAAGGGAGAGATCAATTATCCCTATCTGTTTGCCAAGGGGAATGAGAACCGTATCTATCCGGAGAAGAAGCATCTGAGTTTCTGCTGCTCTCTGTTGTCATTGCGTTTTTTGAAGGCATTCGACTTTCAGCAGTTAGACCCAAAGAAGAACTGGCACGATGTGACCATCTCTCACCGTTCATTGAAAGAGGGATTCACAAACTATCTGTTTACTTCACTGCCTGTGTGGCACCGCCCGCATAGCAGCCGTCCGTGGAAGCAGTTGAAGTACACCAATCCATTGAAATATTATTGGTTGAAATTCACGAAAGGATTGGATAAAATCTGATAGGAATATGAAACATTTACCATTGGTTTCGGTGGTCATACCGGTCTATAATATGGAGGCTTATCTGGCGGAGACGCTTCGGTCGGTATTGGCATCCGACTATCCGGCCTTTGAAGTGGTCGTCATGGATGATGGCTCAAAGGATGATTCATTGGCTATTGCCCGACAGTTTGCATCGGCTGATGCCCGTGTGAGTGTCTATACACAGCCGAATGCCGGAGCGTGTGTAGCTCGAAATCAGGCTATCACCCGGACTAAAGGAAGGTATATTTTGCCGGTAGATGCAGACAACACCATTTCGCCCGACTTTATCCGCAAGGCTGTTGAGGTCATAGAGTCGGATGATGAGGTGAAAGTAGTCGCTCCTCGTGCCGATTTCGTGGGCGATCGTTCGGGTGAATGGCATTTGCCTCCCTTTTCCTTGTCTTTGCTGGCTCGTAAGAATATCATGGACACCTGTGCGTTGTATCGCAAAGTCGACTGGGAGCGTGTGGGTGGCTATTGTGAAGAGATCGTTGCCCGTGAAGATTGGGAGTTTTGGATAGCTATGTTGAAAGATGGAGGCAAAGTGGTCCGGCTGTCTGAGATCTGCCTGCATTATCGGATACGTCAGCAGTCCAAGCGGGTTTCTGACCGCTCGCAGAAGCGTCATGTAGTGGAGGTGTTGAACCGGCGTCATCCTGAATTCTTTGAGCGAGAGTTGGGCGGTACGCTACATCGCAGACGCTCGTGGTCGCGTGTGATTAATTTCTTCTATCGACTGATCCATCCGCGTGTGGTTTGTGTGAATGAAGTCTACGAAGAGCTGACCTATTTTGTCAAGGTGATGCCTCGTCTTTTCCGCTATGAAAAAGGAGAACTGATTTATAAAGGGCGTAATGAACTGCGTGCTTTCCATTATAAAGGAATTGATATGGTGGTGAAATCGTTTCAGACACCCAATTGGGTAAACCGGATTGTGTATGGTTTGTTTCGTTCGTCCAAGGCAGAGCGTTCCTATAGATATGCTGATATGCTGCTAAAATCGGGCATCGGTTCACCGCGCCCCGTGGGCTATTACACCGAGCGTTATCTGCTGTTTTTCACTCGCAGCTATTATGTATCTTTGAAGTCACTATGTCCTTATACTTATTACGATCTGGTGAAGAGAGACTTTCCAAACCGCGATGAAATTCTGAGAGCTATTGCCCGCACAACGGCTCGCATGCATGAATGTGGTTATCTTCATAAAGACTACTCAAGAGGGAATATCCTGTTTCGAGAGAGAGAAAAGGGCGTAGAGGTTGAGATTATCGACCTGAACCGCATCCGCTTCCGTAAGATTGGATTGGAAGAGGGTTGCAAGAACTTTGAGCGATTGCCGGGAACAGATGACATGCTGGCCGTATTGGCTGACGAATATGCCAAGGCACGGGGATTTGATGCAGAGGAATGTCTGAAACAGATCAAACGTTATCATGTAGGGAACTGAGAGGAATAGAAACGTGTAAATAAAGGGATAGATAGTTATGGGTAGTTTGTTTATGCTGAAAAAAGTGTTGAAGGCTGTGTCAGAAGGACCTCAGCTGTTTAGACGATGTAGTAATCCGAAGTTAATAATGACTCTATTGGTTAAGGATGAGGTAGATATGCTGGAAGAGAATTTGCTTTTTCATCATTCGATGGGTGTGGATGGATTTATTGTGACAGATAACAACTCGACCGACCGCACACCTGAAATTATCCGGAAATATAAAGAGAAAGGATGGATTCTGGAGGCATTGAGCGAAACGGGCACCAATTATGCACAGAAAAAGTGGGTTGATCGGATGATCTGGTTGGCCAAGACTCGATATAAGGCAGATTGGATCATCAATTCCGATGCCGATGAGATGTGGTATGCACCGTCGGGCAATCTGAAGGATGAACTGATAACTACCAAAGCCAATGTGCTGGTTTGTGAGTTGCAGAATGTCTATCCTGAAGAGGGTAAACCTTTCTGGCAATGGTCTCATACGGTGAAGGCGGTGAAAAATCCTGACGCCTATCAGTTGTCTCCATATTCCATTTTTACCCCTAATCGTCATAAGGTGATTCATCGGGCTGCCGGTTATCTTCAGATCTCGATGGGCAATCATAAGGTGATGATGCTTCCGCGTAGAAAAGTGAAAAGTTCTATTTATATTTACCATTATTGTGTTCGGGGCAAACAGGCTTTTCTGAAGAAGATGATCAATGGCGGACAGCAGTTGGAGCAGGGACAGCAGAAACATGGCGGACGCCATTGGCGTTATTTCTATCAGCTTTATAAAGAGGGACAGCTGGAGCAGGAGTATGACCGTGTTATTGGGTCGGCTTCGTTTGAACAGTTGCGAAACGAAGGCTTTATCTATGAGGATAAAACTATTCCGGATTATTTCAAACAGTTGATGAAATAGATTTAAGGCCAGTCTGTGGCTCATATATATTAATGTATAGTATGAAACATGCTTTTTTAATCATTGCCCATGCCGAGTATCCGGTGTTAGAGGTGCTGTTGCGTATGCTTGATGATGAACGCAATGATGTATATCTGCATATTGACAGACGATCTACGGCTTTATACAATCAGATCGCCTCTTTTCAGATGAAGCGGGCCTCGCTCTATCTGTTGCCTCATTCGATAAAGGTTTGTTGGGGCGATATCAGTCAGGTTGAGGTGGAGTATCTATTGTTTCAGACTGCAGCTGCACGCGAACCTTATGCCTATTATCATCTGTTGTCGGGTGTAGATTTGCCGATACAGACACAAGATGACATTCATGCTTTCTTTCAGAAGCATCAGGGCAAAGAGTTTGTCGGCTTTTGGCAGGATAGCCACCATCAGCGCGATTTGGATCGCAAGGTGTCGCGCTATTATTTCTTTACCAAACAGCTTAAAGCCAAGAGAGGATTATCCCGCTCCATCATGTCGTGTGGTCGCAATATGGCGCTGGCTGTACAAAAGATCTCGCGTTATCGGCGTTCACATGAGGTGCCCTTTATGAAAGGTCCTAATTGGGTAAGTGTTACTCATGATTTTGTGCAGTATCTGATCAGTCAGAAACCGTTTGTCATGAGGCGTTTCCGTTATACTCTCTGTCCGGATGAGATATTTCTGCAGACCATTTTGTGGGATTCACCCTATCAAGACAGAATCTATATTGTGCACGATGCAGAGCGAGGAAGTGTGCGTGAGATCGACTGGGAGCGTGGCAATCCCTATGTTTGGGAAGATCAGGATAGTGATGAACTGTTCCGCTCTGAAAAGATGTTTGCCCGAAAGTTTACTTCCGAACAGATGGATGTAGTGCGCAAGATACAGCAACGATATGGCAGTCTGTAGAGTTACTTTCTGCCAAAGTCGGCCGGGATTTCACCCCAGACGCTGGTCTCCCATTTATAGATAGGAGTGGAGTATTCGTTCTCGTTGAGCCACTTCTCAGCTCGTTCAATCAGATCGAAGATCACTTCATTATCGGGCAAGCGTTCCAGCAGAGTTTTGCATTTCTTCTTTTTGACCCAGCTGATGGCATTGCGGCTATCGGAGTAGATAGGCAATGAGCTGTTCTTTTGTTTGAGCAGGGCCAATCCATGAACGAGGGCTAAGAACTCACCGACATTATTGGTGCCCTTCTTTAACGGACCGATGTGGAAGATTTCTTGTCCGGTAGCTGTATAGACTCCGCGATATTCCATATCACCCGGATTACCGCTGCAGGCCGCATCAACCGCCAGACTTTCTTCGATGGGTTTGCCGATAGGAGCCACAGGCGACAATTTGTCAATGGCTTTGGGCGAAGAGACTGTTTTCAGGTAATGGACATATCCTTGTTCATAAGCCAAAGCCGCCTCGTCTCTTGTCTCAAACGATTTGTATTTGGCTCCTTTTTGGTTTTCTACCTGAGCTTTACAGTCGGCCCAGTTGTCATAGATACCAGGAGTCACTCCTTTCCATACCACATAATATTTGTTCTTTGCCATTCTTGAAATCTCTTGTCGGTTGTGTATTAATCCCAAATCAAACGACCGAATTGTGCTAAATTAAAATCTAATGATCGATTCGGATTAAAATGGAACAAATGTAGTGCTTTTTCGATTTTAAAAGCATACATTTGTGAAAACTATCCTAAAAACAGTATGAGGCGTGTTTATTTGATGGGTTACATGGGAGCAGGCAAGACCACTTTAGGTAAGGCTTACGCCAAAATGGCCGGACTTTCGTTTATTGATTTGGATTATTACCTGGAAGGTCGTTTCCATAAGACAGTGCGACAAGTCTTTGCAGAGAAGGGCGAAGACGCCTTTCGCGAACTTGAACGGCGTATGTTACATGAGGTGGCGGAATTTGAAGATGTTGTGATTTCAACAGGTGGAGGAACGCCCTGCTTCTTTGATAATATAGACTTTATGAATGCGACAGGAACAACTGTCTATCTGAATGTGTCGGTTCAGGAGTTGGTTAACCGATTAGAATTATGTAAACATACACGTCCGGTGTTGAAGGATCGTTCGGGCGATGAGCTTTTGCAGTTTGTTGCTGAGAATCTGCAAAAGCGTGAACCTTTCTATCGGAAAGCATCTGTGTTGTTTGATGCAGAGGTGATGCTGACCAAAGATGATGTGGTTCACATGGCCGAACGGCTCGATCAGCAGTTGAAAAGGTTACCAGAGAGAAAGTAATGAATCTGTATGGATACAAAGCAAAGGACTGAAAGTTATATTCCACAAGAGCTGTTGCGGGAACTGGTCAAGACGGGAAACCGTCTGGTGATAGGCATTCCGTGTGAGCAGACAGAAGGAGAGCGACGTTTAGCTCTCACTCCCGAAGCTGTATCAGTATTGACAGATTGTGGATATAGAGTTTGGGTAGAGACAGGAGCCGGATTAGGTATTAACTATTCAGATGCCTGTTTCTCGGAAGCAGGAGCAGAGATTGTCTCGTCTCCCAGTGAAGTATATCAGGCCGATGTGATATTGAAGGTGTTGCCACCCAAGCCTGCCGAAGTGGCATGGATGCGTCCTCGTACTACATTGCTTTCCATGATCTCCTTTAACCGCTTTGCACAAGAGGCCTTTGAGGGGATGATGGTTAAGCGGATTACCGGTATTGCCTATGAACTGATGTCGGATGAGTATCAGAAATCGCCGGTCTTGAATGTGATTTCTGAGATAGAGGGAGCCGCCTCTATTACGATTGCCTCAGAGCTGCTCTGTAATACGCAAGGTGGGAAAGGTGTGTTGTTAGGAGGAGTTCCCGGAGTGTCACCGACAGAAGTGGTAATTATAGGTGCAGGCAGTGCGGGAACTGTCGCTGCTCGGGCTGCTTTGGCATTGGGAGCATTGGTCAAGGTCTTCGACGATGATATACAGAAACTACGTACCATTCAGCAGGTGTTGGGGCAGAATGTGTTTACATCCACATTCCATCCGAATGTGTTGCACAACGCATTTCGCAGTGCCGATGTGGTGATAGGTGCTATGCGCTATATCAACACCCATCATCGCTATGTGATTGCGGAAGAACTGGTACAAGATATGAAACGGGGAGCATTGGTTATTGATCTTCGGATGAGTCAGGGCGGTTGTTTTGAAACCACATGCTGTCTGTCTTCGTCCGATCCGGATGTGTTTGAACAATATGGTGTTTTACATTATTGTAAGACGGACATCAGTAATCGAGTGGCACGCACTACATCGATGGCATTCAGTAACATATTTGTCCCACTGTTGCGCTCTTTGGGAGAGAATGGATCCGTTCAGGGGTTGATACAGAGTGACGGAGGCTTTCGTTCAGGCATTTATATGTATGGAGGGCGTCCGGTCAACAATTATGTAGCAAATCATTTCAATCTATCAGCCAACAGCTTGGATCTCTATCTGTCGGCGTTTTAATGTTAAAATATTTGCTACCGCCGAACTTTATGCTTTCCTTTGTGTAAAAATAAATATTTACGCGTTAGATACGTTAGTTAAATTAGAAATAATACTATGGTAGAACAGACAAAAGTAACAACTCTAGACAAGGTTGTCATCCGTTTCTCTGGAGACTCGGGTGATGGTATGCAGTTGGCCGGAAACATTTTTTCCACTATTTCGGCTACTGTAGGAAATGGAATCAGTACATTCCCCGATTATCCTGCCGATATCCGTGCCCCGCAAGGCTCATTGACTGGTGTATCAGGTTTCCAGGTGCATATTGGTGCTGGAAAGGTTTATACTCCTGGTGACAAGTGTGACGTATTGGTTGCAATGAATGCAGCAGCATTGAAGACTCAATATAAATTTGCTAAACCGACCGCTTGTATTATCATTGATACAGATTGTTTCCAGCAGGCAGATCTTGACAAGGCAGCATTTAAGACAGATAATCCGATCGAAGAGATGGGTATCAAGCAGGATGTAATTGCTGCACCTATTTCTCAGATGGTTAAAGACTGTTTGGCTGAGACAGGTATGGACAACAAGTCTATGTTGAAATGCCGTAACATGTTTGCATTAGGTTTGGTTTGCTGGTTGTTTAATCGTGACTTGTCTATTGCTGAGAACTTCTTGCGTGAAAAGTTTGCTAAAAAGCCGGCTATCGCAGAAGCTAATATTAAGGTGATCCATGCTGGTTATGACTATGGTCATAATACTCATGCTTCTGTTGATCATACTTACAAAGTAGAAACTAAAGTAAAAGTTCCTGGAAAATATATGGATATCAGCGGTAACAAAGCAACTGCTTATGGTTTAATCGCTGCATCTGAAAAGTCTGGTTTGAGATTGTTCTTGGGTTCATACCCTATCACTCCGGCTACAGATATTTTGCATGAACTATCTAAACATAAATCATTAGGTGTAACAACAGTTCAGTGCGAAGATGAGATTTCAGGATGTGCAACTGCGGTAGGTGCCTCTTTCGCAGGTGCTTTGGCTGTAACATCTACATCAGGTCCTGGTGTTTGTCTGAAGTCTGAAGCTATGAACTTGGCTGTTATCACAGAGTTACCTTTGGTTGTAGTTGACGTACAGCGTGGTGGTCCTTCAACAGGTCTTCCTACTAAGTCTGAACAGACCGACTTGTTGCAGGCTTTGTTTGGACGTAACGGTGAATCTCCTATGCCTGTTATCGCAGCAGCTTCTCCGACTCACTGTTTCGACGCAGCTTTCGATGCATGTCGTATCGCATTGGAACACATGACTCCGGTTGTTTTGTTGACAGATGGTTTCGTAGCAAACGGTTCAGGTGCATGGCGTTTGCCTAACCTGGCAGACTATCCTGCTATCCGTCCTCCTTATGTAACTCCGGAAATGAAAGACAACTACACTCCGTATCAGCGTAATCCGGAAACAGGAGTTCGTTATTGGGCAATCCCGGGTCAGGAAGGATTTACTCATATCTTAGGAGGTTTGGAAAAAGACAGCAATACTGGTGCTATCTCAACTGATCCTGAAAACCATAACTTGATGACTCATTTGCGTGCTGAAAAGGTTGCTAAGATTCCTGTTCCAGACGTGGAAGTTCATGGATGTGCTGACGATGCAGATCTGTTGATCGTTGGTTTTGGTGGTACTTACGGACATCTTTATTCAGCAATGGAAGAGATGATCGCAGCTGGTAAGAAGGTCGCTTTGGCTCACTTTACTCACTTGAATCCGCTGCCTAAGAATACTGAAGCAGTATTGAAGAAATATAAGAAAGTGGTAGTGGCTGAACAGAATATGGGTCAGTTTGCTGGTTATCTTCGTATGAAGATCGACGGCTTCAATCCTTATCAGTATAATGAGGTGAAGGGTCAGCCGTTTGTTGTCAGCGAATTGATTGCGGCTTTCGAGAATATTTTGAGTCTGTAATTCTTTTTTAATGAAATGAAAGAAGCAGAGACTCAAGTAACAACTCACAAACTAACAATTAAAAATTCAGAAACAGACATGTGCGAATATACAGCAAAAGATTATAAAAAAGGACAGCCTCGTTGGTGTCCAGGTTGCGGCGACCATTTCTTTTTGGCTTCGTTGCACAAAGCGATGGCAGAGCTGGGTGTAGCACCCTATAACACAGCCGTTATTTCAGGTATCGGTTGTTCAAGTCGTCTTCCTTATTATATGAATACATATGCAATGCAGACTATTCACGGTCGTGCAGCAGCTATCTCTACAGGTTTCAAGGTGGTTAAACCGGAAATGACTGTATGGCAGGTATCAGGTGATGGTGATGGTTTGGCTATCGGTGGTAACCACTTTATCCATGCTATCCGTCGTAATATCGATATCAATATTCTGTTGCTCAACAACCGTATCTATGGTTTGACTAAGGGTCAGTATTCACCGACATCTCCTCGTGGATTCGTCAGCAAATCTTCTCCTTATGGAACAGTAGAAGATCCGTTCCGTCCGGCAGAGCTTTGCTTTGGTGCTCGTGGTCGTTTCTTCGCTCGCGCGGTTGCAACGGATGCTCAGGGTACAGTTGATATTCTGACTGCAGCTGCTAAGCATAAAGGAACTTCAGTATGTGAAATTCTGCAGAACTGTGTTATCTTCAACGATGGTATCCATGAATCAGTTTATTCAAAGGCTGGACGTGCTAAGAATGCTATCTATTTGGAACATGGCAAACCTATGATCTTCGGTGAAAACCGTGAATATGGTTTGATGCAGGAAGGCTTCGGCTTGAAGGTTGTAAAATTGGGCGAAAACGGTATCACTGAAAAGGATATCCTTGTTCATGATGCTCATTGTATGGACAACACATTGCAGCTGAAATTGGCTTTGATGGAAGGTCCGGACTTCCCGGTTGCATTAGGTGTTATTCGTGATGTTGAAGCTCCTACTTATAACGATGCTGTTAACGAACAGATCGAAGAGGTAACAGGCAAGAAGAAATATCACAATTTTGAAGAGCTGTTGATGACTAACGATATCTGGGAAGTGAAATAAATTCTCGCGATAATCAGTTCTTGATATCATAAGAGGGGATAGCGTCTGTATGTATAGGCGTTATCCTCTTTTTATGTTCGGAATTAACTAAAAAAATAGAGAAACGCTTTGAGGTTTTTCTCGTTAATAATTTGTACTTTTGTAAGCAGTTAAAAAGATCGGTTTGCTGGCCGATTACGTGGTAGGTAAAGAGGTTGTTAGTCCCGAATTGTCAACTCTATGTTGCAAAATAATAGCGTTTTGAGTGGGAAGAGGAAAAAAGCATGTATATTACTGAAAAATTTCCTTAATAGGAGATGCGCTATGGAATTTTGTATTACTTTTGTACCGCGTTAAACAAGATAAAATCACAGCAAGTTTGGAACAAAACAGATTTTTCTTGTGTTTAAAAATCGAGTATAGAGAAAAGTTATATAAAGTCAATCATTTAAATTAATTACAAGATGGCTAATTTAGATTTAAGCAAGTACGGAATTGTAGATGTGAAAGAGATTCTGCACAACCCGTCTTATGAAGTTCTGTATGCAGAAGAAACAAAAGCTGGTTTGGAAGGATTCGAAGTAGGTCAGACTACCGAATTGGATGCTGTTAACGTAATGACAGGTATCTACACAGGCCGTTCTCCTAAAGATAAATTCTTCGTTTATAACGAAGCTAGCAAGGACACTGTATGGTGGACTTCTGATGAATACAAGAATGACAACAAACCTTGCTCTGAAGAGGCTTGGGCTGACTTGAAGGCTAAAGCTGTTAAGCAGTTGTCTGGCAAACGTCTGTTTGTTATGGATACTTTCTGTGGTGCTAATGCTGCTACTCGTTTGAAAGTACGTTTTATCATGGAAGTTGCTTGGCAGGCTCATTTCGTTAAGAACATGTTCATCCGCCCGACAGAAGAAGAATTGGCTAACTATGGTGAACCTGATTTCGTATCATTCAACGCTGCTAAGGCTAAGGTTGAAAACTTCAAAGAACTGGGTTTGAACTCTGAAACAGCTACAGTATTTAACTTGAAGACTAACGAACAGGTTATCTTGAACACTTGGTACGGTGGTGAAATGAAGAAGGGTATCTTCTCTATCATGAACTACTTGAACCCGTTGAGAGGTATTGCTTCAATGCACTGCTCTGCTAACACTAACATGGAAGGTACTGACTCTGCTATCTTCTTTGGTTTGTCAGGTACAGGTAAGACTACTTTGTCAACAGACCCGAAACGTAAATTGATCGGTGACGATGAACACGGTTGGGATGACGAAGGTGTATTCAACTACGAAGGTGGTTGCTATGCTAAGGTTATTAACTTGGATAAAGAAAGTGAACCAGATATTTATGCTGCTATCAAGCGTGACGCTTTGTTGGAAAACGTTACAGTTGATGCTAACGGTAAGATCGATTTCGCTGATAAGAGCGTAACAGAAAACACTCGTGTTTCTTATCCGATCTATCATATCGAAAACATCGTTAAGCCGATTTCTAAGGGTCCTCACGCTCATCAGGTAATCTTCTTGTCTGCTGATGCATTCGGTGTATTGCCTCCGGTATCTATCTTGAACGCTGAACAGGCTCAGTATTACTTCTTGTCTGGCTTTACTGCTAAGTTGGCTGGTACAGAACGTGGTATCACTGAACCGACTCCTACTTTCTCTGCTTGCTTCGGTGCTGCTTTCTTGAGCTTGCATCCTACAAAATATGCAGAAGAGTTGGTTAAGAAGATGGAAAAAGTTGGTGCTAAGGCTTATTTGGTTAACACTGGTTGGAACGGTACAGGCAAACGTATCTCTATCCGCGATACTCGTGGTATTATCGATGCTATCTTGAATGGTTCTATCGACAAGGCTCCGACTAAGACTATTCCGTTCTTCAACTTCGTAGTTCCGACAGAATTGCCGGGTGTTGATCCGAAGATCCTTGATCCTCGTGACACTTACGAATGTGCTTCTCAGTGGGACGAAAAGGCAAAAGACTTGGCTGGTCGCTTCATCAAGAACTTTGCTAAGTTTACAGGTAACGAAGCTGGTAAGGCTTTGGTTGCTGCTGGTCCGAAATTGTAATCTATTTTTAGATTTTCTTATCATAAGAGGCTTCGGCAAACGGTTTCCGTTTTGCCGAAGCCTTTTTTATGATAAATACGTTAATTTTTTTACAATTGTAAAGTTGTCCTAAAAAATATTATTATCTTTACAACGGAAATATCTTAATTGTATATAAGGTTATCTGTTTTGTTTAAGGAATGATAAAGAAATTAGCGTTCATCATAGGAGTTATTATATGTTTGTCATCTTGTGGCAACGATGGAGCTTATCAGATTGAAGGTAAACTGACAAATCTGGAAGATCAGACTGTTTATGCTGTCTTTGAGAGGGATGATTATAAAGTGGTTGATACCGTCACCTGTACGAAGCCTGGCCATTTCAAGATCAAACAGCTTGAAGAGGGTTTTCACTGCGTTACTATTTTCTTTGAGAATAAGGAGCGTTGGGTAACGGCTTATCTGAAGCCGGGTGAAGATGTTTCTATTGCCGGTGATGCCCGTTATCCGCTGTTGTTGCAGGTGAAGGGTGGTAAAATCAATGATAAGCTGACCGAAGCCAAGAAAAAGATTGCTCCGCAACTGAAAGAACTTACAGACCTGTCTAATCAGCTGAGCCATAAATTGGGAACAAATACGATTGAAGAGACCGAGCTGGCCTCTCGTATAGCCAATATCAATTTGGAGTTGACGGAATATGGCATGGCCTATGTAAAGGACCATCCCGATGAAGAGGCCTCTGTTGTATTGATTCAGCTCTTCTTTTCCGATCCGGATGATACACGCAAAATGGACGAGTTGTTAGCGCTGCTTGATCCTAAGCTGAAGAGCTTTTTCCTGACAAAAGAGTTGGAACAGTATAGCAGTCGGGCTAAGCGTACCGCTTTGGGAGCAGAAGCTCCGGATTTCTCTGTGATTGATGTCTATGGAAAACCGGTCGCTCTTGACTCATTCCCTGATAAATATCTGTTGTTGGCCTTTACAGCTCCTTGGTGTGATATGTGTCAGACCGAAGATCTGTTGCTCGATCAGGTTGCTATGAAATATCCGAAAGAGAAGTTAGACATATTGTTGGTAAGTCTGGATGATAATTCACCCAAGGTGCGGTCGGTCTTGAAGAAAGATAGTATCAGCTGGAATCTGGTGACTGATTCAGCCGGACAAGCGGCTATGTTGCTCGATCTTTATAATGTCAATGCCTTACCTCGCTGTTTCCTTATTGATGAAGAGGGTAACATTATTCTGAAGACAGATAATGGTATTGAGATAAAGAAGACGTTGGAAGATCTTCTCTGATGGCTGGGCCTGCTTCTTTCGCTGAAGGATTGTGTGGGCCGGTCATACTGTTTTTGTTATCTAAAAATCTTAGCTATGTTGGTAAAATCTTTTGCTGCTGCTTTGCAGGGTATTTCTGCTACTATTGTAACCATTGAGGTTAACTGCACCAAAGGTATTCAGTTCTTTTTGGTTGGACTTGCCGATACGGCTGTGCGTGAGAGTCATGAACGTATTGTCTCTGCACTGCAGGTGAGTGGTTATCAATTTCCCCGTAATCGTGTTATTATCAATATGGCTCCTGCCGATATTCGGAAAGAGGGTTCGGCCTATGATTTGCCTTTGGCTGTGGGTATTTTGGCTGCGGCTGAGCAGGTGGATGCCTCTCGTCTCGGCGATTATATGTTGATGGGCGAATTGTCTTTGGATGGTAGCTTGCAGCCCATCAAGGGAGCATTGCCCATTGCTATCAAAGCGCGTGCAGAGGGTTTTAAAGGATTTATTCTGCCCAAACAAAATGCTCGTGAAGCTGCTGTGGTGGACCGTTTGCAGGTCTTTGGGGTAGAGAATCTGCGTGAGGTGATTGAGTTTATTGATGGTAAGCGCACATTGGAACCAACGATTGTGGATACACGTAAAGAGTTTTACGACCGGCAGCAGTCGTTCGACTGTGATTTTGCCGATGTCAGAGGGCAAGAGAATGTGAAGCGCGCCTTGGAGGTGGCCGCCGCCGGTGGACACAACCTGATTATGGTGGGCAGCCCGGGTAGTGGCAAATCGATGTTGGCCAAAAGACTTCCGTCTATATTGCCTCCTTTTACCTTGCGTGAATCTCTTGAGACAACCAAGATTCACTCTGTGGCCGGAAAGATTACCGGAAATACCTCCTTGATGGCCCAACGTCCTTTTCGTGCTCCGCATCATACAATATCCAATGTAGCCATGGTGGGCGGTGGCAGTTATCCACAGCCGGGAGAGATCAGTCTGGCTCATAATGGTGTTCTTTTTCTCGACGAATTGCCAGAGTTCAATCGAAATGTATTGGAGGTGTTGCGTCAGCCTTTGGAGGAGCGGACCATCTGTATATCGCGTGCTCGCTTCACGGTGGATTATCCTGCCGGATTCATGTTGATTGCTTCGATGAACCCTTGTCCCTGCGGCTATTATAACCATCCCGAACGCACCTGTCACTGTTCGCCCGGAGCTGTGCAGAAGTATCTCAACCGCATTTCCGGTCCGCTACTCGATCGCATTGATATTCAGATTGAGGTGGTGCCTGTTCCTTTCGAAAAGATATCCGAACGATCTCCGGCAGAATCCAGTGCATCGATACGCGAGCGAGTGATACACGCCCGCGCCATTCAGGAAAAGCGTTTTGCCGACTGTGAGGGGATTCATTGCAATGCACAGATGACTCCCCGCCTGTTGCGCCAGCACGCTGTGCCCGACAATGCCGGCCTGACCTTGCTGAAGACAGCCATGGACCGGCTAAACCTTTCGGCTCGCGCCTATGACCGCATATTGAAAGTGGCCCGCACGATTGCCGATCTCGAAGGCACGCCTCAGATTGAGACGCGCCATTTGGCCGAGGCGATAAACTATCGCAATCTCGACCGTGAAAACTGGGGCATGTAGTGGCGCGTTCTCCTCTTTACTTTATTTGTTTCTATACTCCTGTGGGCTGAGCCCTACATTTCGTTTGAAATACTTTCCGAAGAAAGACATATTGGAGAAATGGAGCGATTCGGCAATGTCGTGAATGGTCAGCTCTGTGGATTTCAGTTGAGCTTTGGCATCCATGATGACCATTGAGGTGATAATCTCGATACAGGTCTTGCCCGTCACCTGCTTGACGATGGTGCTGAGGTGGGCCTGAGTAATGTTCAACTGTTTGGCATACCAGGCAACATTGCGCTGTGTGATATAGTTTTGAATCACCAGTTGTATGAAGTTCTTGCAGATCTGCTCACCCTTGGATAGATTATAGTTCTCTTCGGCCTGCTCTTTATAGATGGAATTGATGCAGATGAGTACTCCGCCAAACAGATGATTCGTGATGTTACGCCCGATTTGGGGACCATAGGTTTGTTGGGTCTGTATCAGCAGGTTCAGATAGTCCACCATCAAAGGCAATGCCTTTTGGCTCAGGTGATAGACGGGGTTTTCCTTTACGATGTAATGGATCTCCATGATTGATTTGCTGATGTGTGCCTGGCTCAGGAAGTCCGACGAGAATCCCATGAAATAGATCAGCAGATCGCCCGACACCTGATGTATTTGGAATATCGTTCCCGGCAGGAGGGTAATCATGTTTCCTCCCTCCACTTTATATTGTCTGAGGTCTATCGATGCCTCCACTTCGCCCTGCACACACAAGGCGACAATGCCCGCCTTCAGACGGCATGGATAGTTGGCATATAGATTCAATAGCCCGATGTCTTCTTTCGTCAGTTTCCCAATCAGCCAGTCTTCGGGCAGGTCAATTTTGGGAATGTCGTTATTGTTTTCTTTCATCTTCGATCAAGTTATGTTTTTTACAGCCTTTCGGCGGGGCTAAGATATGTAATTAATCTAATAAAAAGAACATACTAATTAAAAATAGAACATTTTTGTGCTTTATAATGTTCTCTATTCATGCAATTTATTAAAATGAAATCTTAAAAATAGACTATGGAATAAGAAAAATTGACCTTGCAGGGTTGAATGAATAGGTTTTACTTTGCATTTGTTTTTTAGGGACAAAACAGATAAAATAATCAATACATTATTGCATGAGAAAAATGAAAACTTTAGTAGTGAAGATGGCCTTGGCTTTGGCTGCAGGCCTGATGTTGAGCGCCTGTTCGTCAGATCAGGAGGCTTCGCTGGGCACTGATGGAAAGGGTGCTGTGCAATTGAGCTTGATGGCAGATATGGGTTTCGAGGCCAAGACAAAGGCCGCAGTGAACGAGGATACTTATCTGACCTCTCGCCCTATCGGCAACTACACCGTGAAGATCATCGACAGTAGCAGTGAAAAGCCCGTGGCAGGATGTGAGTGGAAGTATAGCGAGATTCCTCAGGGACTTATCGAGTTGAAGTCGGGCTCGTATAAGGTGGTGGCCTATGATGGCGAAGAGTTTAACAAGAACGCTTCTACACGCGAGGGCATCTATATGTATGGCGAAACGCCTTTGACAATCAACAGCGATCAGGTGGAAAAGAAAACCGTATCATGTCTGCCGGCTTGTGGAAAATTGGTGGTGAAGTTTGATTCTAAGATGGCAGACTATTTTTCTGACTATTCTGTGCATTTTTCTACCGAGGCCGTGGGCACGAACGGAACAATCACCTGGACAAACAGTGATGTCGATCCGTTGTATGTGAAGCTGAACAAAAACGGCGAGAAGGTGAAGGCTGCTTTCAGCATGATAACCAAGGCCGGTAAAAAGGTGGAGGTAACTCCCTTGAACCGCGACATGACGTGGAGAACCATGTGGACCATCACCGTTAAACCGAATGTGGTGAACGTGACCGGCAAGGTGGGTATCACAATTAAGTTCGACGATAGCACAAACGATAAGCCTATCGAGATTGAGATTCCTTCTGATTGGCTTTAATGGATAAGCCCTATGTTTATTAATAATAGTAACGAATAGCATACAATGAAGATAAAATATACAATTTTGGCAGGATGCCTTCTGATGATGGGAATGGCTTCGTGCGAGATGAAAGACGAGATTCTTGGCAACAAGACAGAGTCTGATGCCATGGGCGTGATGAACCTGAATGTGTCGGTCAATGCCAAGACCAACGATGTTCTGACCAAGGCCGATGGCACACAGGATGGCGGAGAAGTAAACGTGTCGGCCGTGAGTGCCAGTGGCTATACCGTTGAGATCAGCAAAGGCGAGGATGTTGTCAAGACGCTGATTTATGATCCGCAGAGAACGGACATTGAGCTGCCGGTGGGTGATTACAGCCTCTATGCTCATGCTCAGGGCGATCCTAAAGAGACTGAGGCCTATTATGGCGGACGCAACACGGTTAAGATTGAAAAAGACAAGTCTGTCAACGTTTCTGTGGTCTGCAAGATGATGAATACCAAGATTCAGCTGAGCTATGACGCCACTATGCAGACCGCTTTCAAGAGCTGGGAGGTGTTGGTGACTGCCGGATCGAAGAGCAAAGTGTTCAGCTATGACGGTTCTGCTTTCGCTCAGCCTGAGCCTATTTTTTGGATGATGGACGAGGGCACTTCTGAGGTGCGTGTCTCTTTCAAGGGCGTGAACCAGAAGGGTAAACTTGTGATCGATAACCGCGTGATTACAAAACCCAACGCGGCTGACAATAAGAATTGGGTAGGCGGTGATGCTTTGGCTGTCAACTTTAAGGCGAAGGAAATAGTAGAGGAGATACCCGATGGCGTGAATGGCATCGAGATTACTGCCAAGGTGCAATGGGATGGCATTAGTGATTCTGTGGATGTGACCGTGGAGGAGGATGGCGGCGAACAGCCCGAACCGGAACCTAATCCCGAACCGGGACAGCCGGGAACTCCAAATGCAATAAAAGTCTCGATTCCTCAGTTCACTTACACTTTGCCGGATGATCTTGGAAAAAAGGAATATGCAATTGCTGCGATCAAAAGTGAAAAAGCTTTGAAAAGCTTAAAAGTTATTATAGAACCAGGAAATGAAGGTTTTGAAAGTGTAATATTAAATAAGCAAATTATAGATAAAGGAGTGGATTTTAGTAAGGGAGTAGAACTTGTGGATCAGCCTGAGGATAGTCCGGTAATGACGCTGATTAAAACGATAGCACCTAATTTGAATCCTCCTACTTCTAAGGATACATCTTATGAATTCCCTTTAGGTGAGTTTTTTGATGCAGTTAGCATTTTTGGAGCAACAACAAAACCCAATGGACATGTTTTCAAGATAAGCATAGAGGATAAAGAGGGTAATATCAACAGTGATACTGTTTTATCTATTATTATTAAAGAAAAAGAACAATGAAACATATATGTAATATATTATTGATAAGCGCCCTGTCGCTGATTTTCTTCGCTTGTCAGGGCGACGAAGAGGCGCTGAGCGAACAGGTGGGCTACCTGCGTGTGGCTTTGGAGCAGAGCAAGGATGTAAACACGAAGGCTGCATATAATGCCAAGCAGATGCACGTGGTGATTAAGAATGCCAAGGGCGTCGTTAAGTTTGAGACAAACGACCATACAGCCGATTTGAACGGAAAAGAGATTGCTCTTTCTCCCGGAAAATATACGATCGAGGCTCATTCAAACGCCTATGACAACCAGTCCGGTGCCGACCGTGCCTATTATGCAGGCAAGGCGGAGGTGACTGTCGTGAGAGACAAGACCACTACGGCCGACGTGGTTTGTTCGTTAGCCAACGTAAAGGTGACGGTGGCTTTCGAGCAGAGCTTCCTCAATAAGTTGGGCAATGGCACTATCCATGTGCAGGTGAAGAGCGCGACAACAGCAGCCATGGCAGCTGATTTCGATAAGAACGCCGAGAAGCAGGTGACCTTTTTCCCGTTGGGCGATCTGACGGTGGCCTATACAGTGGTTTCGGCAGATGGCACGAAGACAAACAGTGGCGAAAAGCAGATTACGGGAGTTAAGGCAAAAGATCATTATGTGCTGAACTTCAAGAATCCGGCTGCCGGAACGGGCAATGTAACCGTGACGGTCGATCCCACTATGCATCAATATACCTACGACTTCACGGTGGATCCGTCGAAGGCAAGCAGTGCGCTTTTCACAGCTAATGCATGGAGCCGAATGGCTTATCTGACGGCTTCGGACATCACGGTGGACAACTTCTCTGCCTTGAAGATTCAATACCGACAGAAGGGAACCGAACAGTGGACAGACGCGGAAGTTACTTCTCAGGCCGAGGCCAAAACCGTCAAGGCTACTGTGAAGGGGCTGACGGCTGCTACGGCTTATGAATATCAGCTGGTTGATGACACAAACACTTATGCAAGCGGCGAGTTTACAACCGAGACGGAGACAGCTTTGCAAAATGGTAATTTTGATGCCTGGGTTGATAATTACCCCAATGCAGATAAAAGTACTAAGTTTTGGGATACAAGTAACGAGGGAGCAAAAATGGGTGGTTTGATACCGACACAGGCTGTTACTGATTTTGTGAATACTCCTGGTGGACAGGCTGCTAAATTAGAATCAATGAAGGTGAATTTGGGAAAAGGAATATTTGCTGCAGCTAGTTTGTATACCGGAACTTTTGGTAACACAAATGTTTTTGACCAAAGTGCGACCGTGAATTTTGGTCAAAAGTTTTCTGCACGTCCTATTGCTTTAAAGGGTTTTTATAAATATACACCTAAAGCGATAGATATGGTAGGAAAGAAAGCTCCGGCTGGTGTGGCAAAGGGACAAATGGACCAGTGTTCTATTTATATAGCTTTAGCGAAAAAAACGTATTTGATAAATAATGCAGATGAGAAAACTTTCATCAACTTTAAAGAAGACCCCAATATTATCGCTTATGGCGAACTTTCTTCGGGAGCAGCTACAGCGGGTGAAGATTATGTAGAGTTCAATATTCCGTTGAAATATAAAAATTTGACGGATGTACCGACCCATATTATTGTGGTTTGTTCGTCTAGTAAGTATGGC
The DNA here is from genome assembly GCA_934725305.1 of uncultured Parabacteroides sp. Classification (GTDB taxonomy): domain Bacteria; phylum Bacteroidota; class Bacteroidia; order Bacteroidales; family Tannerellaceae; genus Parabacteroides. The sequence continues at coordinate 82,705 of CAKVBA010000007.1, forward strand.
GATTATATGACAGGTGGTGTGGGTAGTACTCTGTATGTAGATGATTTCTCTCTTATTTACGACGGAGAACCTACAATGTGGAAATAAATCCCTATCTTCGTGGAAACTCGCTTCGAGGGCTCGAAATCCATTTTTTGAAACGGAAAAATGCATTTCGACCCCTCGAAATCCATTTTCTGAAATGGAAAAACGCATTTCGACCCCTCGAAATCCATTTTCTGAAATGGAAAAATGCATTTCGACCCCTCGAAATCCATTTTCTGAAATGGAAAAACGCATTTCGACCCCTCGAAGTCATTTTT
>CAKVBA010000008.1 GCA_934725305.1 uncultured Parabacteroides sp.
ATCGTTCGATTTCCAACTCGTGGAATGAAAGTTGAACAATCATATACAAGACTTACATGTCACAGCCATGCCTCCTCAATGACCAGGACTTTGCGGTTCTTCTTGATACGCATCTTTTGCAGGAACACGTCCATGATGATGAGTGTCACCAAGGGGAACAGGAGCGGGTCATCTTTTATGGAATCGATCTCGAAAACAATGAAGGTCTCGTCAAACAGCGAACTGTCCATGTTCTCGTTCAGCGTCTTGTCGTGGTTGCCACCTCGATAGAAGTCCTTCATCATATACCGGTAGGTGGAAATGTCTATCCCGGTTATACTGTTTTCATTGCAGATGTCGGGAATGCGCTGTACAGAGAACTCATAGAACGTGTTGAATGACAGTGATTCCACTTTCAGTTCCTTTCTCCTGCGTTCTATCTCGTCTATGACAGTTTCTATCCGTGCGTTCCGTTCCGTTTCACTTTCAGCGCGGTTGCCGCTTTTATTTCGCTCGTCAATCAAAAGGCTTTTGCGCAAATCCTCCCGTTGGGGTGGAGTGAAACCATCGAAACCGTTGAAGTAGGTATCGTAATATTCGGTGATGACCTGCTCGATCAGCCTGTCTTCCGTTTTGGTAACCGTCCCTTGGCTGCCTTTCCAAATCAGTAGCACGAGATTTTTCAGGAAACCTGTCTTTTCTACGTTCAATTCCTGCCTGTTAATGCGGAAAGGGTTCATCGTAATCGGGCATTCCTCCGTGTAGGAGATATATTTCCCTCCAAAATACTCGCACAGTCCCTCGTATGAGTTACCGGTATCTACCATTACCACATCCGTCCCTTGCTCGTGAAGCTGGCGCACAACGCTGTTCATGTGGAACGACTTGCCGCTGCCACTTGGACCCAAACAGAAAAAATTGCTGTTGTCGGTCAATTTCTCCGCGCCCTCTTTTCCTGTGATGTCGATAGCCACAGGCACGCCTTGCCTGTCCGTGTAATATATCTTCAAGGGAGTTTTCTCGCTATGCAGGATGCGTTCCTTGTACATCAGACAGGCTGCCGCATCACCCAAGGTAAGGAAACGGTCATAGTCGGGATTCATACCGTAACAGTTACCCGGAAAGGAGTTGACGAACAGCTCCAACTGGTTGTAGGCTCTTTTGGAAATATGGATGCCCATCCTTGAAAACTGGTTTTCCAGATGGTTGGTGCATTTGTGGAGGTCGGTGTCCGCGGACATGGCTACTACAAGATTGTAGTGCGTATAGACCAGTTGCTTGCTTTCCCTTGCCACCACTTCCTGCACACGCTTGATGTCCTCTACCGCCATCTGGTTGCCGGGATTGGGCATACTTGCATGGCGGTTCTTCTTTTTGTCAAGCAAGGCCAGTTCTCTCTTTTGGTTGGGAATGAATATCATTTGGTTATACACCACCGCTTCGGTGTTGGGAATACCGGACACAACCGACACCAAATCCATCGGCATACTGCTGTTATTGACCTCCACGTTGGTATAGGGACGGATGACAGACGGCAGGCTCACGTTATCCACATCCACAAGGCTATACACCTTGCACCGTTTATCTCCCATGGAGATACATTCGTCATCCACCTTGAAGTTAGTCATGGAGACCACCTTGTCACGGAAGTTCATGGCGAAATAACGGTCAACATATTCATTGACTTCCTGCCTGTTCAGGAATCTCACCTGTACGCCGGAATCACGCAGCTGGTCGTGAACCTTGCGTATCTTTACAAGGAAGTCTCGCCACTTCTTGCCGTCAAAAGAAAACAGACGGCTTTTCTTGATTTCCTGAGTGATAGTCAGGTAACATTCGCTGTCGGTATAAGGTCTTCCGTTGAAGTAACGGAAATAGGATGTGGAGAGAAATTCACGGTTCTCGTCGCTCTCTTCCGTGAATTTCTTCCGGATAAAAATATCCTGCTTGTGTATGGCATAGCCTTCTCCCAAAGTCTGGGCAATGGCGGTGAAAAGTTGCGTAAACTCATAGTAAGAGTCGATATTGGCGCAATACTTCTGTACCGGGTTCTCCAGTTTCAGCACGGCGGAATATTCTCCGGTCTTGGTATATACCACACCAATCCCGTCCGCTTCTTCCACGGAGAAATAGATGTCCTGAAAGATGCGTTTCCGCTTGCCGCCAGTTCCAAAGGCATAGACCGACACGGCCATGCCCACGCAAAGGGCAATGAAGACTATGAAAACATATATAATCATTCGGCTGTTTACAATTAAGGGCAGGCTGACCTATTGAAAGGCCAAGCCCACCCACGTTCAACATTCAATATATCCATTCATGGTCAAATGGTTTTCTGTTACATTTTCTTTGAGTAGGCATAGATGAACACCCCACGTTCCTGCCGTTTGCTGTGCAGTCCCTTGCGCTGCTTGAACAGAATCAGTCCCACACCGCTTGTCACGGTGACGGACAGGACAATCAGGGCAAGGACGAATCCTGCTACACAGTATGCTATGATGAAGCCGACAATGGCGATGCCTATCGTGGCTGCCGCCCAATAGATGTAGCGACCCTGAATACCCATAAATTCAAGGGGACGTTGCAGCCCCTTGAACAATGGATAATCCGGATAGTGTTTCTCTTTCCCGTTCATGATACCTGCGGTTTAGGAGAGTCCGAAGAACAGAGGAAGTGCCTGGGCTGCCGCGATAAGGAAGATACAGGCTCCGACCACCATCATGATCTTCTTCTTGACATCCTGCTCCTCGTTGTTCATCGCGATATATACCGAGATCGCACCCACTACGGCTACCACTCCGGCAATGGCGTAACAGAGTTTCACCACGATAGGAACATACTTGGCGATTTCCTCGCTCACCTGGGTCAGTGCCGCTGTTCCGGCCGAGTAGTCTCCTGCGGTAGTCTGTGCCATCAAAGCGGTCACTCCGCACACCATCATCAGGCAGGTCATCTGCGTTTTCTTTGAAGTCGCGATCTTCTTTGCGAATCTTTTTACTTTTTCAAACATGCTTATCTTGTTTTAATTGAACTTTATTGATTGTTTTACACTCGTGATTTTCTAAATTCGATAGCCGAAAAATGCCGGAAAGACTATTGTCGCACCGATGATGAAAAGGCAGGCTCCGACCAGCGTGAGTATGTGCTTGGTTATTCCGTCCTCGCCCGTGTTCATCTTGATATATATCTGGAATGCGGCTATGACCGCAAAACCTCCTGCAACCGCGTAAATGATGTACTGGACATAGAGCATCATCGTCACCACATAGTCGTGCATGGAAGCCAGCGCGTCTGCTCCCCACGAGTAGTTCACGCCGCCGCTTTTAGCGAAGACGGAGCAAGGGAGCAGCGTACACAGTGCGCTTAGTATTCTTTTGCCATCGTGTCGGGTCATAGTTCATCAATTACGTTCTTGATGGTTACACCTTCGTCCGGATGCAATTCTCCAATGCCGTTTTGAATCATCAGCTTGTACAACTCTGCGGAGTTATAAGGATTGGAGAAGGTGACCTGTGTTTCTTCCATGTTAGCCTTGACCTTGTTGTTCAGAGCCTCGATGACATCCTGTTTCGGCTTTTCGTCTGCGGAATTTGTTTCCTCCGATACACTCTGTGTCTCATCGATGTAGTGGGTCTCATACTCGTTATCACCGATATTGAATCCTTTGTCGTTCTCCACCACGCTGACGCTTTCTTCCTCGTCAAAATCGCTCACGTCAAATTCTTCCTCTCCGGATTTTATCTTTTCTCCGTTTTTACCATAAAGGTCTCTTGCTATCATCACAGCGTAGTAGATGATGTATGCCACGGTCAGCGCAATGGCGAAGATGAAATATGCTTTCATATCTTATAGTCTGATTTTAGAATATGATTAAAATATGAACGCAAAGGAAATACAATAATTTCATACTACGAAATATCCTTGTGAAAAGCGGCTGAATATTAAACATTATTCCGAGAAAATCTAAAATCATACTCAGTTATCATACTTTAAGCGCAATTTTAAGCTGAAAAACGAACCGGAAAGAAGCGATAATGTATTCTCTCGGAATCTTTAGTGAATGATTGACTTTACATACATAGCTTTGTGTGGCCGATATTCTCTTTATCGAAGCCTCTGGGTTTACATTATTCAACGATAAAGTTGAATTTATTGGCTTTTTCTTGCCAAATTCAGATAAAAGCATTAACTTTGCACTCAAAATAACAGGAGTTTATGGCTACAAAGGAAGAAGTTGAGTTGTTTCTCTCCAGATTCATTCAAAAGGTAAAAGTATTCGGCATTGTCTTTCGTGACGACAGGGGCAAGAATATGCAGACTCTTTTGGAACTGGAGATAACGCCTAAATACCGGGAAGATGTCATCATGAACCTTGACCCCGAAGATTACGTGGAAGGACCGATAGAGGATACCTTAAATAAAAAAGGAGAAATGTGGGTATTCGGGAAAGAGGTTAGCGGACGTGACATATATATAAAGATTTCAATGGGCATCAGTAATTCAAGTGCCATTTGTATCTCTTTTCACATAGCAGAATATCGTATCACATATAAATTTAAGTAAGTCATGAAAAGTCCATTTACAGGAGGCGAAGCAGTCCTTGTCACAGAGACTCGAAAGACTGTTTTCAGAAAAGAGGAATACGAGTACACCCACCTGTGTTATCAATGTGTCGATACGCAGGAAACATTCACGACCACGCAGGTGGATACGTTCAATACTTCGCAGATATACAATAGTTATCGTACTGCCCATGGCATTCCTTATCCCGATGAGATAAAGGAAATACGCAGCCGTTATATGTTGTCGGCATTGAAGATGTCAAGGATTTTAGGTTTTGGCGATAACCAGTACCGTTTGTACGAGAATGGAGAAATTCCCAATGTGGCCAACGGACGAGTATTGAAAGCCATCCAGTCTCCAAAGACATTTGAGACATTTGTGGATGCGGCCAAAAACGTATTGTCTGACGATGAATACATGAAGATAAAAACACGTTTGGAAGAGTGCGAAGACCGGTCATCCATGGACGGTTTGATACACAAACTCGTTTTCGGCGACAATATACGCAGCCGATATAATGGCTATGCCATGTTATCCATAAGCAAGTTGAAGAACGTCCTTTTGTTCTTCATTGAAAAATTCAACGGTGTGTTTGTTACCCAAATGAACAAGATTTTGTTTTATACGGATTTCCTGTCTTATCGGGAAAACGGACAAGCCATTACGGGATTGTCATTCAAAGCCATCCAATACGGTCCGGTGCCCAACAGATGGGACAGGGTGTACAGTCTGATTGATGATATTGACCAGATTGAAGTGGAGGGTAAGAACGGGAATGTGGGCAATAAACTTGTGTCGGATATGCCATGCGACATTTCAAGTTTCTCCAATGAACAGTTGTCAATACTTGAAAAGGTTTATGATACGTTCAAGAATGACAATTCTGTATCCATATCAAATAAGAGCCATGAGGAACCGGCATGGATAGACAATCAAGGAACTCACTCATTCATCGATTTCAAATATGCGTTTTCATTGAAAGCGATTTGAACGAACAAGCAAGTAAATTTATAATGAGGCGGTTATTCGAAATACTGACGGATGACCGTCTTGTTTCATATCCTGATTGCATCAATAAGAGGAGTGTACTCAAAAGTACACTATAAAGTACACTACAAAGTACACCAGAAAATGCACTGCAAATTGCACTGTAAACACAAAACAAGAAAAGCCCTCCTTGTTAGGGAGAGCCTTCCATGGGTTGTGATATACTATCAGAGGGAAGACAAAGACTAACGCCTTTTACCTCTCAGATAGTCATTCAAATCTTTGTAGTTGTAGTAACTTTCGGAGTGGTCGATTACCTTTTTCCCGTAAAGTCCGGCAATAGTTTCGACTGTTTTTCGCCCGGCAAGGTCGTTATCCAGATAGCAATGGATGGCGGTGTACCGTTCCAGTTCCACAAGACACTTTTTCAGATTACTGACTGAGTTCATCACAAGAAAATCGGTAGGGCTGTCGATGCAGACATGATAGTCTCCTTTTCTATGAAGTTCTTGGTAAGACAAGAAGTCCATAAAGCCCTCGAACACGCAGACATGGTTTTGGATTATATCCTTGTTATACCTGATGACGGATATGTCTTTTCCCTTTATACATCCTTTATAATAAGGATTGCGCACCTCGTAACCGCCGGTCTTGTTTTCAAAGACTATGGCGAAATAGTGTCTTTTGCGTAGCTCATAATGAATTTCCTTGCAATATAGCCTGCCGATATTCTCGCTGATATACCGTGAACGCAGATAAGACAACAGGGCATGGTGGCTCAGTTCTCTTACTTCCACGTTTTCCATTTCTTCCTCGATAGGACAGGGACGGATACTCCGGCTTTGTAACTGTTGAAAAGGTACGCCAATGGCATTCTCGCTGATGCGGAGCAATACCACACTTACATTGCCAGTCCGATAAAGGTGTTTCCCCAGTTCTATGATGTCACCTCCGGCAGAGAGACCAAAGTCGTACCATTCGTTCAAATTATCGTTGACCTTGAACGAGGGGGTACGTTCCTCTCGCAATGGGGAGAGGTACCAATACTGGCAGCCACGCGTATTGACCGGAGAATGTCCTATTATCCGCAGATATTCCACGAGCCGTATCTGTTTCGCTTCTTTGATATTCATTGTCTCTTTGTGTTATCCGGTAAAACACTCCACGCTTTTAATATACTATATATACATGGAGCGAAGTGGAGTGTTTTTATGGACACTTTTTGCCTTCCACAATCTTGGATAATCCAATCAGTTTCCCATTCGCGCCATTTCAAAGAAACACTCCACGCTTTATATATTATATATAGGCGGAGCAAAGTGGAGTGTTTTTGCGGACACTTTTTATCGGTCGGGGTCAAAAATTTCCCGGTCTGTTTTATCTTCTCCATAATGATATACTTTATCCCGTTTTACAATCAGCTTCACATCGGATAACAGGAACGTTAGCATTTTAGCCACCGCACTTCGTTTCCTGATATAGCCGATACCGGCATATCCCTTAATCAAAGCGTTGATGACATTCTCATACCCTTTGATGGGTTTGCTTTGAAAAGCATTTTCCAACGCCTCCCTATGCTGTTCCATTGAAAGTTGCTCGACGCCAAGACTGCTTACAGACTTGACAGACTTTTCCGAGTGGTAATCTTCCACCATTTCAGGAAGTCCGTCTTCGTCTATTCTGAAAGCAAATGGCGGGAAGTCCTTGTCCCTTATCTGCAAGGCTCTTACCTCACTGATATTGGCATCTTTGCTGTCTTTGCTTATGACAAGTACGGTCTCTGCCTTGTTGTTCAGTTCCGTACCGATATGACCACGCACATTGTCATCCCCTTTATTCAGATGCAGTACACAATGGATGTGAATATCATAGACGGAGGACCACTTCATCAGCGTGTTTATCAGACAGACCGATTCCGAAGCGTTATTTATGTCCAGCATCATGTCTCGTATGCCATCAATGATAACCAGACCGTAGCCATTGTTCTTGCGTAAAGCGTAATCCACAACTTGCAGACGGATCTTGGGAGAATATTCACGCAGACCGATAAAGTCAAGGTTCTCATTATCCATAGTGGTGGGAAGCCCGGCCAGTTTCAAGATACGCTCCAGCACGTTGTGACAATGGAAACGGCTCTGTTCGGTATCAACGTATAGCACCCTACGCTTACCTTCGGGCAGTTGCGCACGGTAATTCAAGACTTTGCCATTTGCCAAAGCTGCCGCCACAATAGCGGAGATATTGAAAGTCTTCTTTGATTTCGCCTTTCCGGTAGAGGCACTAAAGTTCCCCAAGGTAGCAATGGTGGAATTGTCTATCCATATTATTTGGGGCGGTGTCTTGTAGGTGTCGGTTGCTTTAATCAGCGCATCGTCCAAAATTTTTGAAAGATTCATTTCTTCGGTTTCATTGACCGGCAGAAAGTCATTTCTTATTTCGTTTTCCATAGTTCTTTTTCTTTGGGATTGGTAGTATGGAGGTATAGTAGGCCGCCTCCAGTTTGGCTTGTTCCACGGTGATGACCTGGTTGTGCAGGAGCCATTCGTTCAGCTCCAGTTTTTTGAAATAAATCATTTTTCCGCGCGGCTTGTAATGAGGGACTGCTTTTGCTGCCGTCAGTTTGTACAACAGACTGTCTGAAACTCCGAGATACTTGCAGGCTTCATCAAAAGTGAGGACATCCTTGTTTGTGTATTGGGAGTTTTCAAGGTTTTCTATCCGCTTGTGCAGTTCGGCGGTATCGCCAAGCCTTGCCAACAAGTTTTCAATCTTATTCAGCCGTTCCAGCATCCGTCCAACAGTCGCATCTGGTTTATCTTCAATTGCTGCCATATTTGTTTCTTTAATGTTTATACAATAGGAGGTGCACCTCCGAACATGACCGGTTCGGAGGACAAAATTACACCTCGCATAATGAACTTGTCGCGGTGCTACCTTATGACAGAAATTGTATTAAGCCATTTCTTAAAGATTTGGCGTTTCACTTGTTTTCATTCTTGGCAGTTGACGATATTATTTGCAATTGTTTCGCCATTTCTGCAAACATCGGTCTGTATTTGATGTCGTTTCCCTGTGACTGGCTCAAAGCCGAAGATAGTTTGTTGGCAGTGAGTTTGGTTCCTGTGGATGATTCGAGAAGCCCGTTTTTGTCAATGACCAGCTGCCATTCACGGCAGATAAGATTTTTCCTGCTGAGTTCGTCAAAGAAGATGGCTGCCATTCTGTTGTTTCTCACCTGCAAGGGTGTTTGCAGGGAACAGGAGAACAGAGCCTCGATTTCAGCTTCACAGCAATCCCCTATAAACAGAAAAGCCTCAAACGCATAGTGCGTAATGAGGCTGATTTCTTTTTGACCAAAATAACATCCGAATGCCGGAGGAGCATAGTCAAGCCTGGTTGACTGGCGTGGGTATGCCTGGATTGGCGGTACGGTGGTATCATATTCCCGTACCAATGACTCCAGTTGTTCCAATGACAGGGATTTGTTCACGAAGTAGCGTATCACCAGATCCTTTCTTGTGATAAGGATACCCTCTACGATGTGCAGATTTGCACAGTGGTTGTTCTTGCCCAACGCACATACGCAATCCGTATGACGATGTAGGTTGATGAAATCGTCTGCAAAGCGGTCGTACAACTTGTGGCGTTCCAACACTTCGTTGGTGTATGTCCTGCACGCTTTTGACAGAAGCATTGCGAGGTTTCGTCTGCGGACATCCTCCGCATTGTCCAAACGCATCCTGCATTCGGCGCATTTTCTCTCAAAAAGAGAGAGGCATGTGAATTTTCTTCATGCTTGTAATAATTTAAATTGTTATTCAAATGCGCTGTCCAAAAGAGAGACAGCTTCTTCTTTCTTACGGTTTACAATCTTTGCGTAAATCTGCGTCGTGTTCACGTTCTTATGACCTAAAAGTTTGCTTGTCGTATAAAGATCCGCGCCCATTGTCAATGCCATGGTCGCAAAGGTATGGCGACTCACGTGATAGGTCACGTGTTTTGTAATTCCTGCTGATTCAGCCCATTTGGTAATCGTTTCACGATGAACCTTAGAGACCTCCGGAAACACCTTGTCATCCACTTGGGCATCGCCACGCTTGGGTAACCAGCGCATTGCTTGCTTGTTGAGTGGAAGATACAAGGGTTGTTTGGTCTTGATCATCGTAATCTCAATCCGATACTGGCCGTTCTCTTGAACAATGTCTCTCCAGGTGAGTTTGCACACATCGCTGACACGTAATCCACAGAAACAAGAAAAAAGGAAAGCCGCTTTGATCTGTTCATGCTTTTTCTTGATGGGAGTGTCCATCAACTTTTTTACTTCTTCCACCGTCAGAAATACACGCTTGGATTCCGGAAGTTGGAAGATGTCGGATTTCACACGATAGACAGGGTTGACTGCAATCATGTCACTGTCAACGGCAAGATTAAGTGCGCTGCGTATGCATCTGAGATAACAGGCTACAGTTGATTTGCTGACCTTTGTTCCTTTATTGGTCTCGTAGTCGTTCAGCATCCATGCAATAAAATCCTCGCACCATTGTTTATCGATTTCACGGATGGTGGCATTCGGTCGCCAAAGGTTAATGACATGAACAGTGGCTGCTACCCACGGCTTCACGGAATAACGTCCTTTTGCGTACTGGGTATCACGATACACAATCATAAAATCTGTCAGACGCATTTTAGCCTTGTGACCGTTATTTTTGATTCCAGCCACATCATTGGTAAGTTCAATAATGCGTTGTGACTTGATGGCATTGGCGGCAACTAAAGTGTTCTCGTTTTGTATCTTTGCTTCCGAACTGGTTTCCGGGACAAGGTATAACTTCAAGAACTCGTAATTCCGCTTGCCATTCTGATAGATGTCGAGATAAATCGACTTGTTTCCGTTCGCCAGATTTTTGTAGCGAATACGAACCGGCTCTTTAGCCTTGCTCACTTTCTTTCTTGGCATAGTTCAAATGTTACTTGATTCATATACAAAGGTACAAAAAATAACCCATATGCAGTAACAAACAAGTAACAAAAATGCACCTAATAACTGCTATTAGATGCAAATAATGAAATCAACTGAAATTATAACCTATACTCGTAATTAGTTGTTATATAATGGTTTTATTTCTCTTTTTTGGCACTTGCTTATTTTGTTACTCGTACCTGCACTTACTTAGTAAGTAGAGCTTAGTCTGCTTATTAAGTAGTCGAAGGCCTGCTTAGTAAGCAGGGAGAGGGGTTACTTATCGAGTAGTTTCAGAGGGGCTTACTATAACATATCAATAAAAAGGCGGTGTGTTCTAATTGCAAACTGATGCGTTGCTTTCGGAATGCGACCTCAGTCACTTACATCAGTAAACTCCTGTCGGTCTCATCCTCAGCGCCCTGCATTTGATCAATTCTGACAAACCCTTAATGGCTGCATCAAAACAACCGTTTTGACAGCCCCATATAAAGCATAACAGCGGATTACGCAGATAAAACGAATCGGTCATGACTTGACGATTCCCACCTGCGTGATCCGATGTTTTTTTATCCATGAGGGTTCATTGTCCATCGCTGCACAGCACATACACTAAGGGCTGTTCATGAAGAGAGTGCACAAACATCTTCCTCGCTTCCCTTTCTATTCTTTAACCCCAATTCGACCATTAGATTACAATTCTTGTTGGTACTTGTTTTGAGCAGATTGCAATGGCTACGTTGAAGGCATAGCGGGCTATGTCGAAACGTAGGCGGAAGCAAAATGCCAAAAGAAGTACTGACAAGAGTTGGAAAGAATAAAAATATTCAGCTGTTTTACTTTTTTCGTTCTAATGACCGATTTGGGTTAAATGATTGGGATAGTTCAAAAGATAGCTCTACTTTTGCGGTTTGTAAAATCAACAGACAAACATATATTCTAAAAACAGACAAACAAAATGAACACTATCGAACAATTGGCTATAACGTACAACAAGCCACTTTTCATTATTTTATTCTTAATTGCTCTCACTCCTTTTATCACACCTGCCGTTGCCCTGTTTATGGGATTGGCATTCGCTCTTTTGGCTGGTCAGCCTTATCCCACATTCAGCAAAAAAACATCTAAATATCTCCTACAGTTTTCAGTCGTAGGATTGGGTTTCGGCATGAATCTGTTTGACTCTCTGCAGAGTGGAAAAGAGGGAATGCTATTTACCATTGTCTCGGTATTCACTGTCTTGTTTTCAGGAATCTTCCTCGGCCGTAAACTGATGATAAACCGCAAGACGGCCTACCTGATCTCAGCCGGTACAGCTATCTGTGGTGGTAGTGCCATTGCCGCCGTTGCACCGGTTGTCAAGGCCAACGACAACGAGATGTCTATGTCGTTGGGTACCATCTTTATTCTGAATGCCATTGCGCTGTTTATCTTTCCGCCCATCGGCCGTCTGCTAGAGATGACACAAGAGCAGTTTGGCATGTGGGCAGCCATCGCAATCCACGACACCAGCTCTGTGGTTGGTGCAGGCGCAGCTTATGGCGAAAAAGCGTTGGAGATTGCCACCATGGTCAAACTGACACGTGCCTTATGGATTGTTCCCGTTACCATCGTCACTATGCTTCTATTCAAGCAGAAAGGTGCCAAACTTTCTCTTCCTTGGTTCATCTTTTTCTTTGTATTGGCTATGATCGCCAACACCTTCCTGCCCATTCCAGTAGAGGCAAGCAGTCTGATTGTCTGGCTGGCCAAAAAGGGACTGACCGTGACTCTGTTTCTAATCGGTGCCGGACTGTCACGTTCCGTAATCAAACAGGTCGGAATCCGTCCCATGATACAAGGTGTTATCCTATGGATATTCATCGGTTTGATTAGTTTAGGTGTTATCATGCTCATGTAACAATTTTTTATATTACCTTTGCAGAAACACTAACGGTGTTTCAAAGAGGCTCTTTCTCCAAGAACACTTTGAGACATCGTTTTCAACTAAACAAATCGATGGCATCAAAGATTACAAAAGGTATCCTCATCTTATTTTGGGTTCTATATGCTGCAGCTATAGGAGCTGCCTTTGCATTATTTGCATCCATTGCCAATGGATCAATCGGCTATATGCCTCCCGTTGAACAGTTAGAAAATCCCATTGACAAATATGCTTCGCAGATCATTTCGTCTGACGGTAAGACATTGGGAAGTTATGCACATAGCAAAGACAACCGTATCTATGTCAACTATGAAGATCTGTCGCCCTACCTCGTCAATGCCTTGATTGCAACCGAAGACATCCGCTTTGCCCAACATAGCGGTATCGACTTGCCAGGTCTGTTTCGCGCCGTGGTTAAACGAGGCATCCTGATGAAAAAGAGCGGCGGCGGTGGTAGTACGATTACCCAACAGCTGGCCAAACAGCTCTTCTCACCCAGCGCAGACAACATGATGGAGCGTCTGTTCCAGAAGCCAATTGAATGGGTCATTGCCATTCAGCTGGAACGCTACTACACAAAAGAGGAGATTATCAATATGTATCTCAACAAGTTTGACTTCCTCTACAATGCTGTAGGTATTCAATCGGCATCACGTGTCTATTTTGGTAAAACTCCCAAGTCTCTGACGATTGAAGAGGCTGCCACCCTGATTGGTATGTGTAAAAACCCGGCCTACTTCAATCCGGTACGACGAAACGAACGCTCTCGCGGACGTAGAAACACCGTGATCAGTCAGATGTACAAGGCCGGCTATATCACCGCTGCCGAACGAGACTCCTTGCAGGCTATTCCTCTAACATTGCATTTCTCTAAACTCGACCATAAAGATGGTTTGGCGCCCTATTTCCGTGAATATCTGCGCATGACCATGACTGCCAAGATGCCTGAACGCAAGAACTATGCTTCATGGCAGAGCCAGAAGTTCAGCGAAGACTCAACCGAGTGGGTCAATAATCCGCTTTATGGCTGGTGCAACAAAAACAAGCGTGCCGATGGTGATTATTACAATCTCTATACCGATGGATTGAAGATCTATACAACCATCGATTCTCGTATGCAAAAGTATGCCGAAGATGCCGTGCGCCAGCATGTGGGACAAGACCTGCAACCGAAATTCTTCCGCGAGAAAAAGGGTCGTAGCTACGCTCCATTCTCCAAAGATGTAACAGCCGGACAGGTAGATACCATGCTGATGCGTGCCATGCACCAGACTGATCGCTATCGCGCGATGAAGAAATCAGGCATGAAAGAGGCCGAGATGCGTAAGGAATTCCAAAAACCGATAGAGATGCGTGTATTCAGTTGGGACGGTCCGCTCGACACCATCATGTCTCCATGGGATTCAATCCGCTATCACAAGAGCTTCCTGCGCTCAGCATTTATGGCAATGGATCCGCGCAATGGTCAGGTAAAAGCGTATGTAGGAGGTATAGATTATAACGATTTTCAATATGATATGATAAATGGTGGTCGCCGCCAGGTGGGTTCAACACTGAAACCCTTCCTTTATTCATTGGCAATGATCGAAGGTATCAGTCCGTGTGATCAGATGATGCACGTGCAACAGCAGCTGATGGATGAAAACGGCCGATTGTGGATTCCACGTAATGCCAGTGCCAAACGTATCGGCGAGATGGTTACCATCAAATGGGGTTTGCAAAACTCCGACAACTGGGTAACGGCCTATCTGATGAGTCAGCTTTCGCCCTACACCTTTGTACGTCTGCTCCACTCGTTTGGCTTGAAGAACTATATCGATCCGGTGATTTCGGTCTGCCTGGGCACGCCGGATGTATCAGTCGGTGAGATGGTTGGAGCCTACACTGTATTTGCCAATAAAGGAATCCGCGTAGAGCCGCTCTATGTAACCCGTATCGAAGACTCATACGGCAACACGATTGCCAACTTTACGCCTCAGATGAGCGAAGTGCTGACCGAAGAGGCTTCGTATAAAATGTTGCACATGCTAAAGAGTGTAATCGATGAAGGAACAGGTGGACGTGTCCGCTTCCGCTACGGCATCAAAGCCCCCATGGGAGGAAAAACAGGTACCACACAAAACAACTCCGATGGTTGGTTCATGGGATTCACACCCAGCCTGGTTTCGGGCTGTTGGGTTGGTGGAGAAGACCGCTCTATTCACTTTGACCGATTGGCCGAGGGACAAGGTGCCAGCATGGCTCTTCCTATTTATGGTCTGTTCATGCAAAAGGTCTATGCCGACAAGAGCTTAGGTTATTCTGAATCGGAAGATTTTGATATTCCCGAAGAGTATGCCAATCCATGTGAAGGCGCAAAGGAGAATAAACAACAGACCACTACGCCGGATACAGGTGGTATTGACAAGATGTTTGAATAACTTCTGAGTAACAGTAAGATGCCGGAAGAAACGCTGACAAAGTTGAAAAGAATAAGAACCTCCACCTTTTCGGTCTAACGACTGATTTGAGGTTTGACATCGGTGAACTCTTAGCGACTTCATCCTCAGACCTTATCTTTTACTAATTGTACACATACCTTATAGAAAGGGGCTGCATCAAACAATATCTTGATGCAGCCCCTTGAATTGAATAGCTATTCCGTTTTGGCAAATGCCTTTTCTATACAATCGGCTTCAGCGCTTCCATCTGCTCATCGGTCAGACCTTCGGGTTCCTCTCCTGCCATACGGGCACAGAAATAGATTTGAGCCGACTTGCTTAACGTGTCAATGGCATCGAAACACTCCACTACATCTTCACCCACAGCCAATACGCCATGCTTCAACCAGCAAATCACTTGATGTTGATCGAGTTGTTGAAGAGTAGCATGAGCCAGCTCTATCGTTCCCGGTGCTTCATAAGGCACAATGCCAATTCCTTGAGGAACAACCATGCGACACTCCGGTATCATACTCCACAAGGTACGAGTCAGCACCTCAACATCCTGAAACTTCTTACAATGCGTCATACCAATCAGATCGGTCGGATGAGTATGCAACACCACTCTGTTTTTCCTACCCAATTGGCGCAGATAATCGTGCATCATCAAGTGAGACGGCAGTTCCGATGTGGGAGCAATCTGCTCATCCGCTATAATCTCATATCCTTTGCCATCTTTAGTGATTCGCAAGATAGCACCATTGGCCCACGGATCTTGTGCCACATAACGCATCCGTTTGCCGGTGCCTGTCACATAAAACAGGTCACCAGCCAAAGTCTTCACCGGCTCTTGTAAGGGCTGAACCGGTCCCAATGCTAACAGCTCTTTCTCTGTATCACTCATATAATCGGTCAGATTCACAGAGATATTTCCACCATTACGTTCAGCCCAGCCTTTCGTCCAGAGATAACCAGCCACCTCAGCGATATGGTTTATCTCGGCCATCAATCGTTTATTCGACTTAATCAATTCCATATCATCTAAAAATCGTATTTCTCACATTTACTCAACTTCGACAAACCGGCTACCCGTATTGGCCCGAACCTGATGACGATACATAGCCTCACAAATTACAGGAGGCAAATAGAACCGTCCGGCATAAACGGCACACAGATGAATACGCAATGTCACCTGACGACCGGCCGGCAATTGATCGATGTAGCTATATACCCGATCGTCGCGGATATCCTGATAGCTGACGCCATTGTCTTTAGTGGCGACGGCACCTTCCATAAAACGGGTATTCAAAATCTCCCAACCAGCCGGGAACAATTCGGTCAACACCAGATGCGAATAGTTCTCCGATGAAGCATTGTACACCGTTACCATGGCAGTCAGATTCGTGCCCTGTCTCAACGAAGAGATATCCAACGGTTGTCCCTTACTATCGAGATAGCTAACGGCTAAAGACAATCCCTGTGCTGCCGGCTCTATTGATCCTCGTGCCGGTATTCCTTCAGACATAAAGTTGACAAACAATGTAGATTTTCCTTTATTCTTGATCTCGCCGTTCACTGAGCCGGAAGCATCTTCCAACAAAGAAGAGGTCCATATACTTTTATCCGTCGAAATCGTTTCTCCCTTTCCTTCGCAACGATACTCAAACTGCATCGATCCGTCACTCGGATAACGATCTCTAAAAGAAGAAATAGCCACCAACGCAAAAGCCGTAGTCTGTGTGCTCATCCACTCATCAGAAGCCAGTTCGTCTGAAATCTGATTGGCCAACTGAGCCGCTTCATCACCTCGATTCAACAGACAAAGCGTCAATAGACGCACTGAAAAGTCACGTACTTCACTACCCAACGTCAAGTCGTCGGCCTCGTCATAAAGATAGACATCGCGAGTCCGCTTCATCAATGAGGTAGCCACGTCTTTACGTCCGGCTATTGCATAGGCCGAAGCCAACCACCAACGAGTAGCATCCGACAAGGATGCAGACTCCTTCAAACGGTTCATCGCTCCCATCTCCGACTTTCCGGCCAAAGCCAACAGATAGAGACGATACGCTTCTGTCTGTTCTTCAGCACGGGCATAATAGCCGGTTTGAGGTTTCCATCCACGAGCTACACGACGCAGATTATCTATAGCATTCCGCTTCATCGAAGTTGGCACCAAATAGCCCATCTGTTCGGCCTGCAACAAGAAATGAACAGCATAAGCCGTTCCCCAAGCATGTGAAGAAGACATTCCGGGCCAATAAGCAAATGCTCCGTCTGGAGTCTGGTAAGAGCG
This sequence comes from uncultured Parabacteroides sp., assembly GCA_934725305.1. Classification (GTDB taxonomy): domain Bacteria; phylum Bacteroidota; class Bacteroidia; order Bacteroidales; family Tannerellaceae; genus Parabacteroides. Next base: position 17,130 of record CAKVBA010000008.1, read on the forward strand.
CATTCGGTTAATCACCTCCTTTACAGTTGCTTCTGCCCTTGCCTGCTGTTTATCAGAAAGCGAAGTCAATCGGTTTAGATAGAGCTGCGGGAAGGCTTTAGACACTATCTGCTCGATACATCCATGTGGATAATCTAACAGATAAGAGAGTCGGGATGTCAGGTTCAACGGCTTCAACGTAGAAACCTCCACCGACAGACGATTGGTTCCATCCATGCCCGGAAGAGCAATCTTACCCTTCCACGATTTACCCGGTTCTATCGTCAACGGTGTCCGTTTCCATTGTGTCTCCTCTATCGAACGAATAGTAATATCAGAAGCATAAACCGACCGATCGCCTTTGCCCACGGCAGTCAATATAACTTGTCCCACTCCGGTCTGCTCTTTTACCCGAATGCGGAAGCTGGTCTGCTTATCTCCTTTTCGGTCAAAATAGAGCTGTTGCTCGGTAGCACCTATCACTTCCATGTTTGAAGAGCAGCTGATTGATACAGAAACGCTGCCCACCTGATCTTCTGTGGCAAACACCGTTGCCGGTATTACCATCTCTTCTCCGGCGCCAATCACTCGAGGCAATGTACCCAACAGCATCACCGGCTTACGTACCATCATCGTATAGTCGGCATGTCCATAGGCTTTACCATCACCGGCAATCACCATCACCTTCACGCGTCCTTGATAATTAGGCATCTGATAAGTATGACGCTTACGCTCACCTCGCTTCAGCAGGAATGGACCGTCGAACTGCACAACCGGCTTGAAGCGATTCACTATCGCCTTTGGTCCTTTGTTCAAAGCGTCGTCACCACCAATACTGAACAGCTGTTCGATGCGTCCGCCATAAGCGCCCATCACTTGATTATAAAGATCCCAAGTATTAACACCCAAAGCCTCGCGTCCGTTGAAAGCCTTCCATGGATCCGGTGTCTGATAACGGGTCAAGTCGAGAAGTCCCTCATCTACAATTGCTAATGTATAGGCCATTTCACGACCCTGTCTTTCTGAGACAGTAACCGTATAGTCACTCTCGGGCTTCACTTCTGAAGCTGCCTGTATCGTTGGATGGAGATGACTCTCCGGCGAAGAGACTTCGACCGGCACTACTCCATAAAGACGGATTGGCAGATCATTTCTCACATGACCGTGTGGCTGCAACAACGCCACATAGATATAAGCATTCGGCTGCATATCGGGAGTAACTTTTACCTTCATCGTTGTTTCTATACCATCACACTCCTGTTCGGAGACAGAAAGTAATTTCGATCCACTCTCTACCGTCACAATGGCTCTTGCCCCTTTGGCTGATGGGAATGTCAACACGATATTCTCGCCCGGACTATATTTTTCCTTATCGGTCTTCAACGTCAACATCGTGGCTTCTTCGCCTCCTTCTCTATTTCTTCGTCCTTCCATTTCCGGCCAATCAAAGTAACAGATTGCTCCAGTGGCATGTTTGCTCTGCTTATCCTTGACCGAAATATAATAGGTTCCCCATTCCTCTCTGTCAAAAGACAAATTAAAACGAGACTTTCCTGATTCATCCGTATATAAGGTAAGGGTTTTAATAGGTTTATTATAGGTATCAGACATATAGTTTGCCAACATGCTTCGGTCGGAACTCCACCACCAGTACCAATATCCTTTATAGACCTTCACTTCCAATTCCACATTTGCTTGAGAATAACCCTGTGGATCAACAGAGGCAACCTCAAATGTATGCGACCGATCAGTCGCCAATGGAGCATCACCTTGCTGTGGTGTACGAATACCAGCAAAACGAGAATAGGGAGCATACAACAGACGATAACTATCCAAGCTGAAATTGCCCGACTCTTCATAGACGCGAGTGACCAGATTTCCCAATAACATACCAGGAGCCGAGTTGCCCAACTCAAAGGTAGAATGCACGACATCATTACCATTCTCATCAACCGTGCCCGAAATCAACTTACTCTCTTCACTACTGAACAGACGTGACGGATCGTCGAAACAGAACTTCTCATATCCCTTGAACTGAGTAGGTGTAGCAATAAAAGTTCCTTTGATGTCATACTTCAAATGGCGAGCCACAGCACCTTGCAACCATTCGACATGCAGTTTCCCATTCATGGCTTCGCCACGCATCAATGTGCGGTTTGGCAGATCTAGCTGAATCTTCAAACGGTTGGGTTTAATCGTCTCAATACGAACTCGCTTAGAGAAAGAGACTCCGCCCACATCCACCTTTACATTCCATACGCCAGTGGGTGCATCTGCCTCAGTAGGAAAAGCAAAGGAATAGATACCCAACATTCCTTTAGACTGATTCTTACGCAAATAGAGCTGACCCAACGGATTATAAAGTTCCATCACTATCGGATGATTATCCGGCAGCTGCTGCAACTTGTCGTGCAACATAAAGCTGAGATGCAACGTATCTCCCGGACGCCATACGCCCCGTTCTCCATAGATAAATCCTTTGATTCCCTTCTGCACCTCTTCGCCTGAAACATCGAACGAGCTAAGTGAAAGAGACGATCCATTATCAACGCGTAGATAAGACCGAAGGTTACCTTTCGAAGCAATCAGATAGAAGGGCTTGCCAGAAGTAAAGTTCAACAAGACAGACCCTTTACTGTCGGTCTCGCTTTCGGTCAACAACTGTTGCTGATAATTATAAGCCTTCACTTTCACTCCACTCTCCGGATCGGTAGTCAACAGATTATGCACCAAAACCGTCATACTATTGTCCGCTCCGGCCTTTGCTATCAAGCCTAAATCAGTTACCAACACATTCTTTCCTATAGCCTTATTGAAATAGAAACTAGGTGTACAAGGATTATCAACATCCTTATAATTATAGACAGACCAATCTTGGTCGCTATTTATATAATAATAACCTCCATCGTCGAACTGACTGCTCACCTTCTTAAACCGAATCAGATCATCTGCTAAAATCTGCTCTTTAGATCGCTTGATGCTATCTTCACACGGATAGACTGAGAGATCTTTATTAAACGACAATTCGATTCGATAAATGGCTCCTTGTTCCGGCTCAATCATCTTCTTCAGGTCAATACCGAATGTATTCCAATGAGTCAGATCATGATCTTCTTCATCCAGGAAGATTGTCTGCAAAGCCACCAAACGACCAACACGTGTCAGATCGGATTGGTAATCCAACTGATTAACCTGCAAAAACTGCCCGATATTTCGCTCTAACACTTTGATCACACGCACTTCAACACCTCGCAAAAAGACCGACTGGAAAGGAACAACCCACTGTCCGTCTTGCGGCATAATAGTTCCTCCACTCACGAAACGGACAGCCGGAACCAATTTCTCCAATTCCACCTGCTGCACTACTTCCTCCTGCAATGTCAATCCACTCTGACTACGCAGATTCTTACTAACATGAACATTCAACACACCCATACGACCGGCATCCGGATAGAGACGTAATTTGTTTCCATCCACCTGAACCGTCTCGTTTTTATTGTCTGACAGAAAAGCCAAGCCTCTCATATCCTGTGACTCATCCAGTTTCTTGGTAAAAACAACTTCAACATAGCTCTCAGGATCGTGTTGCAGTCTGACATCATACACCTTGAAATCATTTTGATTAGGAATGGTAATAGACAACAGATCCTCTTCAGGCAAATTCAATTTGTTTTTCCCTACCGACAAATGAATGATTCGTTCTCTCTCTATCGTAGCCGGAACAGTCAAGGTAACCTCGTGTTTCCTACCATCCGGACTATGTTTCCACTGTTTCTCCACCTTTTCGGAACAATTGATCACCGATTCCACCATCTCGGGTTGTTCCCGGTCCGGCGTAAACAACGAACATACGACATCATAATTATTCTCATTCTTCGGATTAATATCCATAGATTGCTGATAAGCCTTAAATGTCAACGGAAAGGTTGTAAAAGAGAAGGAAAACGAGCGGTCCTTATCTGTTACCTCAAACCATTTGGAAAGATCGGCCGTCACCGTATAGGTCTTATTACACTCAAAAGACAGAGCAGGCTTAAATACAACCGTATGGTTATTCTCATAAATAAATGTACCCTTCACCTCCGGCTCTATACGAAAAGCCTTTGGCAGCTGGTCGACTTTAGTTAATACCTCTTCAGATATTTCTTGGTTCAGAACAAGATAAATTGGAGTGTACCGCGAAACCTTACCTGATGTAAAAGCTTCCACGTACGGATTAAAGGTGTTGTCTGGTTTATTCCCGGTAGAATTACAACCGACCAATAAGCACAACAGACTACAAATACATAGAAGATAAAAATGCTTAACCATAGTCTTTTGTTATTAAATGTTCATATCTACAAATATAACGTTTATAAACAAACAAAGGTTGATAAAACATCATTATCTTTGTTCCTCTTATAATAAATGATGCATTGTTGAACTGATGAATGAATTGCTTTTACTCTTAAAGAAGTTTTTCGGATATACCTCTTTTCGTCCTTTACAAGCGGATATTATCCAACGTATTTTACAGAAGAAAGATTCACTGGTATTGATGCCAACAGGTGGCGGAAAGTCTATCTGCTATCAACTACCGGCCGTTTATCTGCCGGGAACAGCCATTGTGATCTCTCCGCTGATTGCGTTGATGAAAGATCAGGTAGAAGGACTTGTTGCCAACGGCATTCCGGCTGCGGCTATCAACAGCATGATGCCCGAAGCCGAACAGCAGCAGGTGAAGCAACTCTGCGCACAAGGTAAAATCAAACTGCTCTATATCTCGCCCGAACGGGTCAAGAGTGAGGCTGATTGGTTTTTACCCCGATTGGATATCTCATTGATTGCGATTGATGAAGCACACTGTATCTCTCAATGGGGACACGATTTCCGGCCCGAATATACTCAGTTGGCCATACTAAAAGAGCGTTTTCCCAAAGTGCCAATCGTGGCCCTAACAGCCACGGCAGACAAGACTACGCGTCAGGACATTCTGGAGCAGCTGAAATTAGAGCAACCCGAAACCTTTATCTCCTCTTTTGACCGGCCCAACCTATCACTGACCGTGAGGCAAGGATTGAACAAACGGGAAAAGATACGCACCATTGTACAGTTTATTCGGGAACATCGTCAGCAGTCGGGCATCATCTATTGTATGAAACGCAATGACACAGAGATGTTGGCCGACGAATTGAGTATGTACAACATCAAGACAACGGCCTATCATGCAGGACTCACTCCGGCTGCACGCGAACAAGCTCAGGATGATTTCATCAACGACCGCGTGGATGTGGTCTGCGCAACCATTGCCTTCGGTATGGGCATCGACAAAAGTAATGTGCGCTGGATTATCCATTACAACATGCCGAAAAGCATCGAGAACTATTATCAGGAGATTGGTCGTGCCGGTCGAGACGGGATGAAGAGCGATACGCTACTCTTTTACTCGATGAACGACCTAAAGGTGCTCTCTATGTTCGTCGAAGAGAGTAATCAGAAAGAGTTGAACATGGAGAAACTGCAATGGATGCGTCGGTATTGCGAGGCCAGTATCTGCCGCCGCCGAATCCTGCTGAGCTATTTCGGAGAAGAAAGTCATCACGATTGTGATAATTGTGATGTCTGCAAGAATCCACCCGAACGATTTGATGGCAGTATTCTGGTGCAAAAGGCCTTGAGTGCTCTTGCACGCACCGGACAAAACTGCGGCATACAGATGCTCATTCATATCTTAAGAGGATCGGTCCGGGCCGAACTGTTAGAGAAAGGATATAACCACTTGAAGACCTATGGAGCAGGACGTGACTTGGGTTACAAAGAGTGGCAGGCCTATATTTATCAGATGATTCATCTGGGATATATAGAAATAGATTATACCGCCGGTATGACACTGAAGATTACTCCAGCCGGAAACCGCGTGCTGTTTGGTAAACAAAAAGCCGAACTGTCACGTTATAAAGAGATTGTTTATACTCAAGACACAACCAGCTCAACCAGCAAATCACGATTCAAAGCTCAACCCATCCGTCCGCTGGCTGATGCCTCCATTGATGAAACGCTCTCGGATGCGCTTCATCAACTGCGCAAACAGATTGCTGAACGCGACCACATGCCGGCCTATATCATCTTTTCAGACAATTCATTGGAGGATATGGTCAACCAGAAACCGGTTACTTTGGAACAGTTTAGTGAGATTCATGGTGTAGGACAGATTAAGTTGAACAAATATGGACGAGTATTTGTCTCGCTAATCCGATTCGTACTAAAACTGCCCAAACTGGAAGATATCAGCTGATAGCTTACCTAGCGGCGGATACAGGAAATGGGCAGATCGATCTCTCCAAATCCAATCAAGGCATTGAAAAGGCGGATACGGGAAAATCCGGATAAATCGGAAACAGAGATGGAAGCTGCCTCAATGCCTCCTTCATCCAACAAGGCAGCCCGATGTGTGCCGGCCAGCAGCGGTTCTGCCGGAGTCTGCCACTGCTCACCATTCCACAGTGCCACATTGCAGATAGAAGTATCGGTCAATAATCCTTGACGCACCACCAATACATCATCGGCCTCAGCCCTGCAAGCAAACAACTCATTCAAGACAGTGCGGTCGGTTGATTTATAACGGTAATCGGCCTCATCAGAACAGACCAGCTTCAAGGTAGCGACAGGTCGCAGGTGATAAGGAGAATAAGTAACTTCTCGAATCTCCGTATCATACACAACCCGACACTTCGTCCGCTCTATATAGGCTTCGGGCGAGATAAAACGAACCAGATCCAACGGTTCTGACGCACCCAAACACAGCCTGCGCGTACGATTCATACGTTCATTATGATAGGCCAGACGCATTATCCGGCCCTGCTCTATACATATAGTCTCAATAAATGGGCACATACACCTTCTGCTTCATCTCGTTATACTCACTGTGGCAATCACTGCGAGAGGTGATTCCACCTCCACTTTTAAAGACCAACCGTCCATCCTGTTGCTCTATGAAACGAATCATCACCGCACTATTGACATTCTTACCATCGAAGCAACCCATCACGCCGGTATAGAAGCCTCGATCATAACCTTCAGCCTCCTCAATGATTTCAACCGTCTTACGCTTGGGTGCGCCGGTGATAGAGCCTGCCGGCAACAGTAGGAAAAATATATCGCCCAGCCGACTGGTCCAATCTCCCGGCAAATGGCCGGCTACTTCGCTGCTCACCTGCAGCAATCCTCCACAGTTGGTCTGCAGCTCATCGATATAACGATAACGAGGCACGCCCACCTGATTTGCCACCATACTCAGGTCGTTGCGGATCAGATCTACAATCGTGGCATGCTCGGCCGTTTCCTTCGGATCGTCAAGTATCACCTGGCGGGCATTGGGTGTATCAGAATCAATTGTTCCCTTCATCGGGAAAGAACAGATACGTCCCTGCTCAATACGAACAAATATCTCGGGCGAGAAGACGATAAAGTGATCTTTCAGCCACAGTTTATATTTAGCCCGTGAGCCATGAAACACCTCCTCCAGCGACAAATTAGTGCGCACTTTGGTGGGACAAGTCAGATTTACCAAATACGAATTACCGGCATAAATGGCCTGTTGCACCACCTGAAACGACCGGGTATAATCGGCCTCTGACACCGGATCGATTTCCCATACCACCGAAGCAGTACGGTTTGGAAAAGAGATGCCATCGGTGTTGCGCCATCCCTCCAAATCGTAGAGCATTTCCGAGGAATCAATATCCTCCGGCCGCTCTACCAGACATTTTTCCTGCTTATAATCTATAACAAACAGAAAGGGTTGCCCCTCTTTCCCCCATTGGTTCATTCGGGCAACCGCTTCTGCTTTCGTACAATATTTCATATCCGTATGGAACTATTATTCCTCAATCCAGGAAACGTTTTGTCAAGCCCTCAAAGGCATCGATACGACGGTCACGGAAAAAGGGCCACCAACGTCGCACATTCTCACAACGAGACTTATCGACCTCAACCACACAAATCTCTTCTCTATCATTGGGCAACTCTGCCAACAATTCGCCCTGCGGACCTGCCACGAAACTGTTACCCCAGAAAGAGATACCATTTGTCTGACCCGAAGGATCCTCTTCGTGTCCCACACGGTTAACGGTAACAACCGGAAGGCCATTGGCCACAGCATGTCCGCGCTGTACTACAACCCAAGCTCCTAACTGACGAGATTTCTCTGCCACGGTATCGGTGCTTTCCCAACCGATTGCCGTTGGGTAGATCAAGATGTCCGCACCACGCATAGCCATCAAACGGGCAGCTTCGGGATACCACTGATCCCAACAAACCAAAACGCCCAGACGACCCACAGAGGTATTAATCGGTTCAAAGCCTAAATCACCCGGAGTGAAATAGAACTTTTCATAATAAGCAGGATCATCCGGTATATGCATCTTGCGATACTTTCCGGCAATCGTTCCATCCTTTTCCAAAACGACAGCAGTGTTATGATACAGACCGGCTGCACGTTTTTCAAAGAGCGACAACACAATCACAACGCCCAGTTCTTTGGCCAAAGCCCCAAAGCTCTCTGTTGACGGACCGGGAATCGGTTCAGCCTGATCAAACACAGAGGTGTCTTCAGTCTGACAGAAATAGAGTCCATTATGCAACTCCTGTAATACAATCAGTTCTGCGCCCTTATCAGCAGCAAAACGTATATTTTTCTGCAGTTTTTCAATATTGGCAGCTCTGTCTGCCGTATTGCTCTGCTGTATAATACCAACCTTCATACCTTTCTCTTCTATTCTTAACAGTTTATAAAACCTTCGGGATACTGCATGGTCACACAATGCAAAGATCCATGTTGCTTGATCAACGGAAGACAGTTGATGCCCACAACTTCTCTGTCGGGAAACACCTCTTGCAAGAGTTTACGCGCCACTTCGTCCTTCGGAGAATTATAGAAAGGCAGCAACACGGCTCCATTCATAATCAAGAAGTTTGCATAAGTAGCCGGCAGACGCTCGCCTTCCCACTCTACTTTATCGGCCATTGGCAATGCAACCAAACGGTATGGCTCACCATTAGCACGAGTAAAGGCACGGATCTCTTCTTCCATGGCATGCAGCTCTTCGTAATGTTCATCCGTTTCATCCGTACACTGCACATAGGCAATGGTATCAGGTGTACAGAAACGGGCCAGTGTATCCACATGGCTGTCGGTATCATCTCCGGCCAAATAACCGTTCTCTATCCATAACACACGAGACAAGCCAAAAACCTCTTTCAGATAATTCTCTATCTCTTCGCGATGCAAATATTCATTGCGATTGACCGAAAGCAGACACTGTGCTGTTGTCATCAATGTGCCTTCTCCATCCGACTCGATACTACCGCCTTCCAATACAAACGGCTGCATGTTGGCAATCTGAATGTCTTCAGCAAAGATATCGGAGCGATACAACTGACGAGTAATCAGATTGTCCATATCTGCCGCAAACTTCATGCCCCAACCATTAAACACAAAATCATAGACCGTCGGTCCGAACGAATCCAATACCGATATGCCGCCATGGTCACGAGCCCACGTGTCATTGGTTTCCATCTCACAGAAGATGATACGACTATAATCGATATCACCCAACTGACTACGCACCTCTGCCTCATCAGGACAAACAATCAATAAATTCTCATGCTTCACTACCTCATGGGCTATCGCAACGAAACAGGGAATCACCTCATCCAAAATGGGTGCCCAGTCGGTCTGCTCATGAGGCCATGTCAATTGAATGGCACTCTGTGGGTGCCATTCAGCCGGCCATATTGTTTGATTTTCCATCTAACTATCTTTTTCTTTATTTTGGGCGTAAAATTAACTATTTCCGCACAGCTAGACAATACTCACCACATTTTACCTTATCAACCGTGATATTCTCGCGATTCGTCTTTTCATCAACAACCAAAGAGGCAACTTCAATCCAATCGGCTGATTGATCGGGACGATAGAGCAGATAAATCTTACCCGAAGCAGCCGACAACAGCTGTGCATCCTTCATGCGTTTATTGATTTGGAAGGTTGCTTTCACTGAAGCCCGAGAGGGAAGCAAACCTGCTACACGCCAATAATGCGTATCCGACAAGCTCCAAGCCGAAGAGGCATTGGGCTGATCGGGTGCCACACTGTAATATTCGGTATGCAGCACGAAGGGCTTCTTCATCTTGTTGCAAGTCAACTCTATCGGGCACAAGCGTGAGGGATAATTGCCCACACTGTCTATCTGAAAATCGTCGTACAAACTACCCTTGCAAAGCTCCTGATCGACATCGATGATGCTATAAACCGGTTTAAAAGCCAATGTCACCTGACAAGTGGAATGAGCCCCGGACACAGATAAATAATGTTTCTCACATTCGCCCTTAGCACCAAAGAAAGAGACAGGCAAACGGAAATTCTGAGCATACTGAGGTGCATGGCATAGCTTTTGTTCTACATACACTGTCCCTTGATATCGCTTGTCCTTCTTCTGCACCACTACCGAATCAATCTCAAAAGCGACAAAGCCGGGTTGATAGACATGTAATTGGAAGAAATCCTTCAGATCAACACCCGTGTGACGGGTCAGATAGTTCTCAAAGTCTTTCGTTGTCGCATGGCGGAAGGTATATTCTTTCAGATAATCGCGCATCGCCGGAAAGAATCGGTCATCTCCCAGATACATACGTAATGCACGAATCACCCATGCTCCTTTCTGATAGACGGTTGTACCATACGTATTCGTCTCGGGCATACCCGCCAATGCCAAATATCCTTCAGACATCGGAGCACTCAACAAGGCCGCACGCTGAAATGACTGACGGTAACGTTTCTCCTCCTTGTCCGAGAAAAGCTCTTTCAATACAATCTCCGGACAATAGGTTGTTGTTCCTTCGTTCAACCACATATCTCCGGCCGTTGCACAAGTTACACGATTACCAAACCAAGCATGTATCAGCTCATGAATAGCCAACTCTCGATAGCCCATAGTGGGACGAGGATTACGTGGCATCGAGATATTAGCCACATGTTCCATGGCTCCACCCGGACTGTTCACAGAAACATAACCGACACGGTCGAACTGGTATTCTCCAAAATGGCTTTCCATGACCGACAACACATCCGGAATGATAGAATAGCACTCTTTGGCCGACTCCACCTCATTGGGCAACACATAAATATCGATCGGCAACATTCGTTTAGACTGCTGATGTTCAAATTGAATCTTCCGGTAATCGCCCACAGCAACACTTACCAAATAGTCTGGAATGGGTTGGTTCATCACCCAATGCCAAATGGTTGAATTATTCTCTGCCGGCAATGTCTCTTTCAGCAGGCCGGAACCAATCGCCTTTTTGTCGTTCGTTACCTTAAAGTAGAGATCAAAGGTGGTGCGAGAACGGAAATCATCGGTGGCCGGGAACCAACCTCGTCCAAAGCTATGAGGAATGGCATCCAACGACACGCCCATGTTGTGAGCAATCTGCAATTTGTCATAAAAGGCAAATCCGCCGAAGTAGGACGAAATGGGTTTCCCATGATAGGCAATCGACAATGTTGCCTTCTCGCCTTTACGCAAAGCAGACTCCAAAGGAATGCGCAACAGAGTGTCATTATACTGATACTGATCGGTCCGGACACCATTCACCAAGACGCTGTCTATCTGCATCCGCAGCAACAGCAATGGGGCAAAATCCAGATGTTCCCTCTTACTCTCGATGGAAATGTTGGCTGAACCACGTAACACGCCTCCCTTAAAATCTCGCATATCGAAATGCAATTCGTTATGAGCCACATGCAATGTGTCATAAATAGAAAAGGAGGTCTGAGCCTGTAGAAACAAGCTCGGCAACAGACATAAAAAGAATAGAAGTTTTTTCATACCACAACTGTATTCGATTAACGTTCCAAATATATATAAAAAACAGCATTAAACCCAAATCGGTCGTTAGAACGGAAAAGTAAAACGGCTGACCTATTTTTATTCTTCCCTATCCGCTATCTTTTTGCACAAAAAAAATCTGGGTTTATGATAAATCTAAAAAAAGGTGCAGCATAGAGTCATTGACAAATGGTCAAAAACGGTGCGGTTGCACTTCCTTTTGGAAATCCGTAGGTATTTACCAAACAGCTATTCATGCAAACACCATAGGCAATGGTTTTCCGTCAAAAGGTTATTGTAATTTTAGCAGGGTCAAAATTCGTTAGAAGCGGATAACAAATCCGCCGGAAGTGATAGATGAATCCGCCGGAATTGGCAGGTAAATACGGTTCGCCCCAAGCCTACTTTTAGAATGATTACAGCCTGTTTATCAAGGGGCTATAGACTTCCTGAGATTACTCTATAGACTTTCCGAAAAAAGGGTATAGACTTTTTTGAAAATGGGTAGGCACTCCGTTCGGATTGGGTAGGCACTCCGCTGGAAAGGAATAGGCACCCAATTTCCGAAAATAGCCTACTCCGTTTTGACAAGGTTAATGGATTCTCGGATTCTCATAGGCTTATTGTGTTTTTTACAGTTTCTATCCGTGAGCTTTCAAGGCGGTTGTCATGGGACTGTTGTTACTTTAATTAACGCAACTATATACTTTATTGTACCAACGGTTTTGTATAGTTACTGGTTTATTAAGTCATAAAAATGCATATCTAACAGATTGCTTTAATTATGTGTGCACCTTTCATACAAAAATAGATTATTCGTTTTCACAAACAACCTATTTCATCAGAAAGAAGATGCAATCTTTTAAGAAAATTGCATATCTTTACAATCCAAATAACGGAACAACCAAAAACGAAGAATTTTCTTTTTCTATATCATACAGCCCTAAGTGAAAGGTGCGAACTCATTAGCTTCGGCTCGATACATAGTAGATAGACTCTTCGGACATTAGATATAAATCTAATGTTTTGAATTGTTCCGTTTGTTTTTGTTTATTCAATAATACTTAACTATTGTCTTTCAGTTTTCCTCCAAAACAAGAACTCCCTTCCTCCTTTCTCCAACTCAAACCTCACGAGAAACTCATTCACTGTATCCGTTTCGTAGACAGTAACAATCCCTGACACCAATTCTATTTCTTTAATCAGTTTGCAATCCCTTTCAAGATACGACATGACTTCGCCCCATATCTCATTGTCATAGTCCGCAGTATAGGAAATCTCGTTATTGCCATAATATTCTTTGAGAATGTCACGGAGTTCTGAATTTCCTATCTTGTCGAAAGTACACGAGGATATAGGGTGAAGTTCTACAGATTCAGTAAGTATGTAACGCTTCATATTTTATCAGTTAGGATTGATAGAATATGTATTGCAGAATTTAAATCCACCCTCTAATGATTTTTAACATTTGAAATGCAAATTCCGCACAGTTGCGAGTATAATTCACTATACCGATTAATAATCGGTTAGTGAATACACAAGCCAACGAGTTGGCTTTAATTGCTCAAAACAAATAAATCGAGAATTAACTATGGCAACATTCCATTCATTACTTCAGATGATGGATACGCTGCATACCGAAGAGGATTGCAGGGTATATCTGGAGAATATGCGTTGGAATGGAAAACCGATTTGTCCGCATTGCGGTTCTATCTCTGAACATCACTACAAACTTACTAAAAATGGGGAATTCAAAGGACTATACAAATGCAAGGACTGCCGTTGCAGGTTCACCGTAAGGCAAGGAACGATGTTTGAGAGTTCAAACTTGCCGCTCAAAAAGTGGTTCTATGCGATTTATCTGTTCCTCTCGCACAAGAAAGGCATAAGCAGTTGCCAGTTGGCGAAAGACATTCAGGTGACGCAGAAAACCGCATGGTTCATGCTGCATCGTATTCGTCACAATGTGAGGGATGATGACGCACATTTTGACGATATGACACAAATGGATGAAACCTATATGGGTGGCAAAACGCGCCATCATGGAAAAGGAACACAAGGACGTTCCTTGAAGGATAAGACACCGATATTCGGCATGGTCTCTAACGGTCTTGTATATGCACAAGTAGTTCCGAATGTTCAAAGAAAAACGTTGTTTTCTATCATTGAAGAAAAAGTACGTAAAGGTTCAACCGTCATAACGGACGACCTGAATGTCTATGACACTTTGTATGAGAACTATGAACATAAAACCATTCAACACGGCAGGCACATTTATGCCGCAGACGGCTATCATACGAACTCGATAGAGGGATTTTGGAGTCATATCAAACGAGGCATAAAAGGTATTTATCATCTTGCAAGTCCGAAGCACTTGCAGAAGTATTGCAAAGAATTCGTTTTCCGTTACAATACAAGGAAGCAAACTGATACAGATCGTTTCAACGATTTCTTGGGAAGTTTTACGGAACGTCTGTATTACGGCGAACTTCTGATGAAACCTGAATGGAGGATTATCGGATAATCTAAATTCAAACAAGAAAGTCCAATCATGCTTACGTGTGGTTGGACTTTTTATGCTTATAACTTAATATATGTAGGTCATTGTTCCTAAATTTGTTTGGCAGTCTGCGTTATTGTCTCGGATTTCTTTGTCCAATTCGCTCTTTTTCTTTAGTTTTGCAACCGAACCAAAGTAAAAAGGAGGTTAGAAACAGACATAAGAAATTAGAAGACATATTGCAAGCGACTTGTAGACAAGTTATTTGGCTTAGCTGAATCTGGTAAATTTACGTGAAGTTCCAAGTAATAAGTCGAAAGGTAGGTTTGTACCCTGCAAAGGGCACAGACTGCTTTTCCTTATTTGAACTTCAAGGTTTTACCAGAACCCAGCTAAGAGAATGAGCGAAAAGACAAGGCTGTGTCCTTTTTCTTTTGCTCCGTTTGCAGGAACAACAATATGGTATAAACCTTATAAGCTCAAAGATATGGATTACAAGTTGGAATATATGGAACGTCTGTTTGCCAAGATTGGCAAGAAAAAGACGGAATCCTATGTCATAAGCCGGATATGGCATCAGTTGGATGATGACCGTGTGAAGTTTGTCGTCCAGCAATACATCAGAAGAACGCAAGACAAGTATGCGCTTGCGGACTTGTACCTACCTCAACTCAATATCTTCATTGAAATCAACGAGCCTTTCCATAAAAACAATGTGGAGGTTGATAAAATCCGCAATGAGGAAATTCTAAGCGTCACACGCTCCAAGCCCATCGTCATAGACTGTGACAATGACATTCAAGAAATCCACCGTCAGGTTACAGATGTCGTAAAACTCATCAAGCAACGTATTTCAGCACTCAGCGACAAATTCAAACCGTGGGATGATGCAAGCACGCTCACCGTTAAATACCACCGAAACAAAGGTTATCTAAAAGTAGAGGACAACGAGTGTTTGCGTACCACGGAAGAAGTTGCGGAAGTGTTCAGCACGAAAGCCAAACACCGTGGATTCCTGCGTGCTTCGGGTGCTGCCATCCCCAATAAAAAGCATGAAATAGTTTGGTGGCCGAACACGGAACACCGCCTTTGGCACAACAAACTCTCGGAGGATGGAATGTTTATCTACGAATACCCGAAAGCGGAGGACAAACGTGCAGCACATCTGAAACAATGGCTTTCCGCTCCCGAAGAAACACGAATTACATTCCTGCGGTACAAAGATGATTTAGGCTTTTGTTTCTACCGCTTCGTAGGAGTGTTCCGTCTCAATAGGGAGAAATCTATTCAAGAAAACAAATGTGTTTGGGAGCGTGTCTCGGATACTTATCAACTTCATATCTTACCATGAGTAAAGAATACTATAAGAGACGAATCATAGACCTTCGAGCTTCGATTGCTAAGGAACGAGAAGCCAAGAAAAAGGATAATGCCTATTATGCGAACTTGATAAAAAAGGCTTCCACTCCATCAAGTAAGGCTAACTACCGTAAATCAAAGGTTGATAGAGCTGCCTCTCATGACAGGCGCATAGAAAGCCTTAAACGGGATATTGAGAATGCAAAAGCCTCTCTGAAAAGGAGTAAATAAACAATTAAAAATAGAAGAAAAATGGGAATCATAAACAATTTAATCAACTCATTAAAAGACAATTTTACTATGGCTGAATTTAGCATTAATGGCCGCATGACGGTCAAGAGTCTGAGAAAACAATTCAAGGACGCATTCGGTGCAAGTTTACGTGTGTACAAAGGAGCTAAATTTGCTCCGGAGGATGCAACTCTTGCATCTATCCGCAGCGGAGAAAATGTAAAGGGTGGAGAACTTGTATGTAAGGGAAATCTGCAAGTCGGTAATTTTGAAGCCAAGATGAAAGAGATGTTTGGAATAACTGTGAAGGTGGCAAATCCTGACAACACAAAGTTGGCAAGCAGCAGTATGACTATTGCAGCGGCAGGACGTGAAGCTGTGGCAACCGATGATTGGAGCAATGAACAGCTGCAATGCTACTTTTGGGACACATTGCAGGATTTGCTTATAACCAAAGGATATGATATCGAAAAGAAAGACTTTGTGCAAGACGTTGAAGATTACTATAAAAGTAACCGATATAAACGTTATGGCGTGACATTCAATATCTACCGAACTAAGAAAAAGAAGGATGTCACATTCACAATCTATGCTTTAGAAAAATATGTTTACGGTATAAGATATAGTGGCGATGTAGCCAAAGACAAAGAACTGGAGGCTGCGATAGATGGGGTAGATCCATTGATTAGTCTAAACGAAAATTGGGCAGGTTTTGGTGGTCCATCTCCTCGCTATGAAGTAAACTTCAAGAAAATGGACACGGAAGGAATTGGCAAATTGAAAAATCCTACCGCCCGTGCCGCGTTCATGAATGGTGTTGCCAATGAAATAGACGCAGTGATAAAGAAATTAGTGGAAGCATTCAAAAATAAAGGACTGTAATGTAGCCTATGGGACTTGGTAAATGGGGATGCTTGGGCATAATCCTATACATGTGCAGGAACATTATTTCTAATATTCTTTATATCCTCTTTTGGGGACTGGTGGCATTCATCTGTTACGCAATAGTATATTGGTTATGAAGATACGCGGATTAAGTTTCTCTTGGAAAAGAGCGGTTGGCATAACGGCTGCCAAACAAAAGATTAGCCGAAAGACGGGAATACCTACAACCAAACAGGGTTTGGAAAGGAAAGTAGGCAAGATGGTTCTTGATGCCATCTTTGGCAAAAAAAGATAATTGTCAAAACTTCATAAGAACAGCGGAAAGGAAAACTTTTCCGCTGTTCTTATTTCTGTGTAATTACTGGACCATCAACTGTAGATACAGTAGAAAATAAAGCAACTGTATATCTATGTTTCTTATGTTTAGAGCAAACCCTAATTATACAAAACCGTTGGTACAATAAAGTATATAGTCGCGAAAAATAAAATGCAATAGACAAAAGATATCAGTAAAAGATGATACCTTTGTTTATAAGTAAGATTATACAAACAAAACCTGTTGGCAGAATTTAGTAAAATGCTGGGACGAAGAGGATGAGATCGACAGGTGTTTACAGGTGTAAATAACAAAGGTCGAATCCTGATAGCAGTAGTTTGCAATTATAACACACCGCCTTCGTTGGGCAAGACGGGTAAGGCTGTTTTTGGAAAAGCTCGGCACCTTTTTGGAAAAAGGGCGCACCCTTTTTGGAAAAAGGACGGCATCTTTTTTTTAACGGCATTTGAGTGGTATTTAAATAGCGTTTAAACACGGTTTAAATAGCCTTCAAAAAGAAGGGTAAGAACTCTTGAAAAAATGGATAGGCACTCCGTTTGAATCGGGAAGACATAGGCATCCATTTTGAAAGGAATAACTACTCCGTTTGGAAAGAATAGTTAGTCCGTTTTTTTGACCTTATTATTGCCATTCTGCCAACGGGTAAACAAAAGATTCCGACATGAAACACATCGATTGCTTCCTTCTATATGAAGATTTTGCAGCTACAGAAAGACTGGTTAGTCTGCTGAGTCAACATCCTCTCATCAATCAGATCTATCTGATTACCCACCAAGAGCAGCCGCGTCCTATTGCCTCTGCCCGGTTATTAAAAGCAGAACAGTTATGGAACAGTGCGCTGATACAACAGATTGCTCAATTAACTTCGGCATCGTATGCCTTGATACAGACCCGAAAAGGAACGCCCGAGTTGGGCCAGTTTGCTTTAGAGCGTTTTATACGCATCGCTGATGACACACAGGCCGGATTGATCTATGCTGACTATCAGATTGCCCAAGAGGGAAAGACCGAGCCTCATCCCGTGATCGATTACCAGTTCGGTAGTTTACGCGATGACTTTGACTTTGGTCCGCTTCTGCTTTTCCGCAAGGAAGCATTACACATGGCTGCCCGCTCTACAACGGCAGACTATCAGTTTGCGGCTCTCTATGAGACCCGACTGGCTGTTTCCCAACAATATCCAATCATACATATCAATGAATATCTATACACCATCATAGAGCACGACACACGTAAGTCGGGCGAAAAGATCTTTGACTATGTAGATCCTAAAAACCGTCAGGTGCAGATCGAGATGGAGATAGTCTGCACAGAGCACTTAAAGCAGATTGGTGGTTATCTACCTCCGCATTTCCTGCCGATCGATCTCAAAGCGGGCGAATTTGAGCAGGAGGCATCAGTGATTATTCCGGTGCGCAACCGTGTACAGACCATCGATGATGCTATCCAATCGGTCTTGAAGCAAGAGACAACCTTTCCTTTCAACCTGATTATCATAGATAACCACTCGACCGACGGCACCAGCGAACGAATCCGATCATACACTCACAACCCGAAAGTAATTCATGTGATACCGGAACGGAATGACTTAGGAATTGGAGGCTGCTGGAATACCGGCGTACAGCATAAAGCCTGCGGACGCTTTGCCATTCAGTTGGATAGTGACGATGTCTATAGCGACGAACATACCGTGCAGAAAATTGTAACTGCCTTTTATGAACAGCAATGTGCCATGATGGTGGGAACCTATATGATGACCAATTTCGAGATGGAGATGATCGCTCCCGGCATCATTGACCACAAAGAATGGACACCCGAGAATGGACGCAACAATGCTCTACGAATCAATGGCTTAGGTGCACCCAGAGCCTTCTTCACGCCTCTACTCCGCCAGCTGCCATTGCCCAATACCAGCTATGGCGAAGATTATGCAGCCGGACTTCGCATCAGCCGCGATTATCAGATAGGACGCATCTATGATGTCCTTTATCTGTGCCGACGCTGGAAAGACAATTCCGATGCAGCTCTCGACATCTGGAAGATGAATCAATATAACAGCTATAAAGATAAACTGAGAACGTGGGAACTGCAGGCCCGTATTCAAATGAAGAAATAATGGAGACAACAAATAGTATCAACTCATTACAGGCAACCGAACTGTTGCACAAGCAACTCTCTTGCTGGTCATTGGCGACACAAAACTATCAGGCGCTGGCCCATTGTGAGGTTCGCACCTTTCAGATGGAAGAGGGTTGCACCATCAAAGTGCAGTTCAATCCGGCCCGCATCATCTCATCCAATGCCAAGGTTGACAACAGGTCTTTGGCCACACGCCGGTGTTTTCTCTGTCCCGACCATCTGCCATCGGAACAGCTTCGGATCAATTGGAAAGATCGCTACCTGCTTCTGACCAATCCCTTTCCTATTTTCCGTGAACATTTCACATTACCCTCATGCCAGCACGAGCCGCAGTCTATCGCTTCAAAGATAAACGACCTGTTGGAGCTGACACAACAGCTAAAGCAGTTCACCCTCTTTTATAATGGTCCCAAATGTGGTGCCTCGGCTCCCGATCATGCCCACTTTCAGGCAGCGACGCGCCATGTTATGCCTCTCGACAATGAGTCTGACCAAATCCACCAACATCGTACATCTATTATAGAGATGTCTGATGGTACTTTGCAGAGCTTCACCCACTATTTGCGAAATGGATTTATCATCAAGGCCCGCACCCGGAAGACAGCCTCAGAGCTATTCAGACAAATCTATGATGCACTGGAGATTCATCCCGATGAATATGAACCACGGATGAACCTGTTTTCCTCTTATTCCGACGAAGAGGGATGGACACTGCAAATCATCCCGCGCCGTCAACATCGCCCTTGGCAATATGCGGCTACAGGAGAAGAACAACTCATCAGTAGTCCGGGAGCTGCCGATGTGGGCGGACTCTTCATCACCGCTCGCCCGGAAGATTTCCAGAAGATCAATGCGGCATTGCTACGGGATATTTTCCAGCAAGTATGCCTGCGTGATGAGGAAATAGATGCGATTGCAGAACGAATTCGCCACAAGAAACATCCATAATCTTGAAATAAATCCAAGAATGAGTAAATAGTATGGCCAATGTTCCTTATATTTGCTTGCAATATGAGTAACTTGCAATAGTTCGTTCAACATTTGTAGTAGATATAGACATGCCGACAGTTCCGTTGATTCACATAAATCATAATCTTTTACCTCTCTCTTTTCTCTATGGATTGGGAGTCCGGTTCAGGAACCAACTCTTTGATTGGGGTTTGCTGAAGGGTAAAAAATATCCAATTCCCATCATCTCTATCGGCAACTTAGCAGTGGGCGGAACCGGCAAGACGCCTCATACAGAATACCTGATCCGGCTACTGAGCCGCCACTATCGGTTGGCCGTATTGAGCCGTGGATACAAGCGTAAAAGCTCGGGCTTTCTATTAGCAACCTCTCACTCAACCAGCCGGGACATCGGAGATGAACCGTTCCAGATGAAACAGAAATTTCCCTCAATCCTGGTGGCTGTGGATGCCGATCGCCAACGAGGCATTGAGACGCTGCTGAATCTGCCTCAACAGGAACGCCCCGAAGTGATTTTACTGGATGATGCCTTTCAGCATCGCTATGTCATTCCCAGTCTCTCTATTCTGCTGACCGACTATCACTGTCCCTATTACAGTGACAAGTTGCTGCCGGCCGGCCGGTTACGCGAACCCATCGAAGGAGCTCTGAGGGCAGACATCGTTGTCGTCACTAAATGTGTCGATGGAATGACTCCGCTGGATTTTCGCATCATCGAAGAGAATCTGCACTTAATGGCCAATCAAGAGCTCTTCTTTTCACACGTGAGCTACGAGAATCTGAAGGCACTCTATCCTCAAGAGGCGCCCAACAGAAACTTGAATAGATTATCGGCCAAAGCAAGTATTCTATTAGTGTCGGGCATTGCCTCGCCTGCTCCTCTTATTCAGCAGATAAAGAGCTATGGCAATCGGGTAGAAACGCTTTGCTTCCCCGACCATCACGATTTCAGCCAGCAAGATTTCCGAAAGATACAAGAGACTTTCGACCGGATAAAGAGTAGTGATAAATTCATCGTGGCAACGGAAAAGGATGCTGCCCGCTTATGGAATCATCCGCTCCTGCCCAAAGCATGGAGAAAAGTGCTGTATTATCTGCCTATCAACATACAGTTCTTTCTCGACAAACAACAACATTTCGATAACTTGATAATAAAACATATACAATCCTATGAGCAACAAAACAGAAATAGCAACCTTAGGTGAATTTGGTTTGATTCGCCACTTAACTGAACGCATCGGATTAAAAAATGAAAGCAGTATCAAAGGCGTTGGCGACGATGCCGCGATTCTCGATTATAAAAACAAACAGATTCTTGTTACAACAGACTTGTTACTCGAAGGTATCCACTTCGATCTTACTTATGTTCCTCTGAAGCACTTGGGTTACAAATCGGCTATTGTCAACTTTTCAGATATCTATGCCATGAACGGAGCTCCCAAGCAGATCACAGTCTCTTTGGGAATCTCAAAACGTTTCTCGGTAGAAGATTTGGAAGAGTTCTACAGCGGATTACAGTTGGCCTGTGACATTTATGGAGTGGACATCGTTGGTGGTGACACATCGGCCTCTATGACGGGCCTTTGCATCAGTATCACCTGTATCGGCGAAGGCGAAAAGGGCAAAATTGTTTGCCGCAATGGTGCCAAAGAGACCGACTTGATCTGTGTATCCGGAGATTTAGGCGCGGCATATATGGGTCTGCAACTATTGGAACGTGAAAAGAGCGTATTTAAAGGAGAAAAAGACTTTACTCCCGACTTCTCCGGCAAAGAATATTTGCTGGAACGCCAGTTGAAGCCTGAAGCTCGTAAAGACATCATCGAGATGTTAGGCAAAGCCGGCATTGTTCCCACCGCAATGATGGATGTATCAGACGGTCTTTCTTCAGAATTGCTTCATATCTCCAAAGAAAGTCAGGTTGGCTGCCGCGTTTATGAAGATCGAATACCCATCGATTATCAGACAGCAACTATGGCCGAGCAATTCAACATGAACCTGGTCACAGCGGCTCTAAATGGTGGCGAAGACTATGAACTGCTATTCACCGTTCCCCTGACAGACCACGACAAAGTCTCTGAGATGAAAGGCATTAGAGTAATCGGCCACATCACTAAACTTGAGTTGGGCAACTACCTTGTAGGCCGCGATGGTGGCGAAGTTGAGTTAAGGGCTCAAGGCTGGAATTCTCTAAAAGAATAGTTTTTTTCTAAAAAACTTCCCAAAGATATTGCAGGTTTAAAAAAAGTCCGTATATTTGCACCCGTAAACAAAACGATGGTGCCATAGCTCAGTTGGTAGAGCAAAGGACTGAAAATCCTTGTGTCCCCGGTTCGATTCCTGGTGGCACCACGAATAGAAAATCCTAAGTACTGATAATAAAGTATTTAGGATTTTTCCTTTTATACACATACGGAACAATGATGGAGTTTTGGCAGACCTTCGCTAAGTACTACAGACATTCCAATTCCACAGAATGGAGTTTTATCATATAACACCTTTGAAAGGAAGATTTTCCTAAACACACATCAACACTCTATGCTGTCCCAAATTAACTATTAGATACAGCCTCAAAAGGTGCGTCATCACCCATCGCCATATTTACAACGTCGCTATCTCTTCTGCGGAAAGTCCTGTTACTTGTGAGATAATATCCGGCGCCACGTGAAGGGCTTTCATCTTTCGGACATTCTCCAGATTCATCAATCTTTCGCCTTCTATTAGCCCTTCAGCTCGACCTTCCTCTAATCCTTCGGCTCGACCTTTGGCTAAACCGGCCATCATGCCCTCACGATGGGCTGTATCTACCACATCATTCTGAATCATGATATTACCCAAATGACGCTCATAAGCCATGCGGTCTGCCTTCGACATCGAATAGAGTTTCAGCTTCTCTCGTGCTTCACTCAATCCGGGGGCTTTCGTATGAGGATCAATCTTGCCATCCTTCAGATAACGGACCCACTCTTCCAACGGTGTAACGGCCACTTTGTTGAACTCGTTCACGCGAATTAGGATATATTCCGGAAAGATCTCGGCCGGATAACGACTGATCAGTGCGCCTTCTTGTTTGGCATTCAGCAACAGACGGTCGTGAGTATGCACGCCCACAAACTGGTTACAGCCATGATAGAGATAGTCATTGCCCTGACCCAAATCAAAATAGAGAATGCTGATGGAATAGACCTTCTTTACCTTATAATAGGTGTCGCCCAAAGAGATGTGTTCGGTAATGGCTTTGGCCACTCCATACAGAATGCGTTCCAGAAAATGGGCTTCTCGTGTGTTTTGGATCTCGATGATAATAATCTCGCCCTTGCTGTTCAACGCTTTGATATCGACACGATTATACTTATCGTCCATCGTCTGCTGATTTCCTTCGCTTTCCAATATCTCGGAAACGGTGATCTTCTCACCCAAGAACACCGTAAGAAAACCCTCCAGCACATCGAAGTTCGCCTTCTGACGCAACAGCCGCTTAATGGCCCAGTCAAATCGGATATATCTATCTTCCAGATCTTCCATATAATCCACGTTTTTTGTTTCTTTCTTCTTTTCCGCTTTTTCCTTCATAGCTTTCGTGTTAATTGGTTAATATGTACAAAGATAGTATTTCAAAGACAATTCCCCTCGTAAAAAGAGGAGAATCGTGTTTTTTTACCCACGACACTATTCCCCAATACAAAGGTTATTGTATTTTATTAAAGTCCATTTTTGCTAAAAACGAGAGACAAAACCATCAGGAATGCTGACGATTCCGGCGGAATTGACGGACAAGTCCGCTTCGGCATAAACACCCTTTAAAAACAGGATTTTAGCTCTCTTTCAAGGGTCTATAGAGTTTTTGAAAAAAGGGTATAGACTTTTCAGAAAAAGTCTAGGGACTTTTTTGAAAATGGGTAGGCACTCCGTTTGGATTGGGTTCCTACTCCGTCTGAATTGAGTAGGCTCCCAATTTCCGAAAATAAACTACTCCATTTTGACAGGATAAGCAGCCTCTTGTCCGCGTGTTTACTTATTGTATTTTTGTTGTCAATAAATACATTTATCCAAGACGTTGCTATAGACCAAAAGGAAAATTAGCACGCCATAATTGCAAACTACGGCTTTGCGTTTTACTAATCCTACCATACACCTAAAAAGAGCCTGTGCCAAAACCAACCGGTTCGACACAGGCTCTATAAAATATATCAGGATTCTAACCTATACAATTACCAGATCACAACGCGATCTTCGGGTGCCATAAACATAGCATCACCCTCTTTAATTCCAAATGCAGCATAGAAGCTTTCGACGTTACGGACAGCACCGTTCACACGCCATTTACCCAATGAGTGTGGGTCCATCTTGGTAAGACGCAAGATCTCTTCGGGACGAATGTTCTGTGCCCACAAAGTTGCATAACCCATGTAGAAACGCTGTTCGTTGGTGAAGCCATCGATCGGAGCCGGAACCTCTTTGCCCTTCAAACTGTTCTGATAAGCTTGGTGAGAGATTAACAAACCGCCCTGGTCAGCAATGTTTTCACCCAAAGTGAAACGTCCGTTTGCATGAACTGAATCCACCACAACAATAGCATCATACTGAGCCACCAGACGGTCGGCACGTTTTGTGAAGCTGGCAGCGTCTTCCGCTGTCCACCAGTCAATCATGTTACCATCTTTGTCGTAGTTGCGACCCTGATCGTCGAAACCGTGAGTCATCTCATGACCAATTACTACACCGATAGCACCGTAATTGACTGCATCATCGGCGTTGGCATTAAAGAACGGCGGTTGCAGGATAGCAGCCGGGAAACAGATTTCATTTGTTGTCGGATTGTAATAGGCATTAACGGTCTGCGGATTCATATACCAACGAGTACGGTCAACCGGTTTGCCTGCATCAGACAATGAATATTCCATGTCAAAGATCATAGAACGACGTACATTGCTCCAATATGAATCATTCTTGATTTCCAATGCGCTGTAATCACGCCATTTATCAGGATAACCCACTTTTACTGTGAAAGATGCCAGTTTCTCCAAAGCTTTCTGCTTGGTTTCCTGACCCATCCATTCCAGGTTTTCAATGCGTTCGCCCAATGCTTGCTGCAGATTGGAAACCATTGTCAACATCTTTTCCTTAGAAGATGCGGGGAAATATTTAGCAACATACAACTCACCGACTGCTTCGCCCAAAGAACCATTGACGGTCTCCAACGAACGCTTCCAACGAGGCTGCTGTTCCAAACGGCCTGACATGGCCTTTCCGTAGAATTCAAATGAGGCATTTGAGAATTCGTCGCTCAAATAAGGAGCAGCTGTACTCAACAGGTTAAATGCCAAATAGCTCTTCTGTTCGTCAACAGTTGTAGAAGCCAGCAGCTTGTCCAATCCCTGATAGAAGGCAAACTGCTTAGCATCCAATTCCTTGATGTCTGCCAGACCCATCTCTTCGAAATAGGCATTCCAATCCAAAGCAGAGTTTGAAGCCTTGAACTTTTCCAACGACATCTTGTTATAGTTTTTCTGAGCATCACGCAGCTCTTCACGGCTCAACGAGATCTTGGCAATGCCCTCTTCGATCTTCATCACCGCAGCAACGGCTGCTTCGGTCTGCTCTGGTGTTGCACCTGCCATTGTAAACAATTTGCTCACGTAGGCCTTATATTCTTCGCGCATCTTCTTGCTGCCTTCGTCTTGCAACAGATAGTAGTCGCGGTCGTGCATACCCAATCCCGACTGATAAAGCTGAACAATGTTCATGTTGCTGTTTTTCTCATCTGCACCCACAATCAATGCAAAGAAAGGACTCATGCCCTCTTTCTGCAAAATAGCAACACGACGAGACACATCCACTTTGGTTGTCACCTGATTGATTGCTTCCAGCTCTTCCTTGATAGGAGTTGCTCCATCTGCATTCAATTTATCGCTGTCGAGACCCATAGCATACAGATCACCAATCTTCTTCGCTACACTTCCTTCAGCCTGAGGATTCTGGCTCAACTCTTCGATCAACACCTTCAACAACTCTTGATTGTTTTCACGCAACTGATCGAATGTGCCATAACGAGAGAACTCGGGTTTCAGTGGATTATTTGCCATCCATCCACCACAAGCGTACTGATAGAAATCAGCACCGGGAGTCACTGTTGTATCCAAATTGGCAAGATCGATAGCTGCTACCGGAGCAGACTTGTCACTCTGTTTCTGCTGAGGAGCATTACAGCTTGCCAAAAAGGCCATACCGGCCACCAGCAAAGGGAACATTTTACTCTTTTTCATTCTGTCTTTATTTTTAAACATACTATAAGAAACAAAGGTAATATTTTTAACCGAACAAATGGAATCTGCCCTAAAATTATTAGTTGACCTACACAATAGAAACTGTATCCACATTCATTGCCAAAACTTCCGGAATATTCTTTATCTTTGCAAGACAATTATAAAACATGCACTTGTGGCATATTTAAACTAAGAACACTCAAATTAAATAGTATGAAACCTACTTTATTTGTATTGGCTGCTGGAATGGGTAGCCGTTATGGTGGATTGAAACAGCTGGACGGTCTGGGTCCCAATGGTGAAACAATCATGGATTATTCTATTTTTGATGCTATTCGTGGTGGATTTGGTAAGCTGGTATTCGTTATCCGTAAATCATTTGAAGAGGATTTCCGCAAGAAAATCATTTCAAAATACGAGAATCACATTCCTGTTGAATTGGTATTCCAGGATTTGAACGACCTGCCCGAAGGCTTTACTTGCCCTGAAGGACGTGAAAAACCATGGGGAACAAACCATGCTGTATTGATGGGTAAGAAGGTTATCAATGAACCGTTTGCTGTTATCAATGCCGACGATTTCTATGGCAGAGACAGTTTTGCCGTTTTGGGCAAACAGTTGGCCGCAATGGAAGGTAAGAAAAACGACTACTGCATGGTGGGTTATCGCGTGGGTAACACATTGAGCGAAAGTGGTTCTGTTGCACGTGGCGTATGCGAGACAAACGCTGAAGGCTATCTGACAGGCGTTGTAGAACGCACAGCTATCGAACGTATCGATGGCGAAATCCAGTTTATGGACGAAAATGGCCAGAAGGTTGTTTTGGAAGAAAACACTCCGGTTTCTATGAATATGTGGGGCTTCACTCCCGACTATTTTGAACACTCTGAGGCTTCTTTCATCGCATTCTTGAAGGAAAACATCAGCAAGCCGAAGAGCGAATTCTTCATCCCGCTGACTGTAAACGAACTGATTACAAGCCACACT
The DNA here is from genome assembly GCA_934725305.1 of uncultured Parabacteroides sp. Lineage (GTDB taxonomy): Bacteria > Bacteroidota > Bacteroidia > Bacteroidales > Tannerellaceae > Parabacteroides. The sequence continues at coordinate 44,649 of CAKVBA010000008.1, forward strand.
GCTACTGTAAAGGTTCTCGACACTACTTCTAAATGGTTTGGTGTGACTTATGCTGCCGACCGCCAGAGCGTGGTTGATAAGATCCAGGCTTTGGTTGATGCTGGTGAGTATCCTGCAAAGTTGTTCTAACTAAATAAACCGGTGCGCCATAATTGTAAACGGCCGCGTTGCTTTTTACTAATTATGACGCACCTTTCAAGGTTTCATTAAGAACAGTTATTTTTAACCCTGCCTTATTCTATTTCTATCCGTTCCAAATCCTCCGGAACATAAACAATGCCCTCATAGATAGAACGTGCCTCTTCGGTGTAACGACTCTTTCGCGTGGCGATGGTCTTGTCTTCGGTATGATAGAGTACCAGATTCTTCACGCCTAAAGATTGAGCCAGGCGACCGGCATCCAACACGGTGCTGTGATGTTTCTCATAGGGAGAGAAGCGGTCACGGTCGGCATAGAGACAGAAGGCTTCAGACAACAACCAGTCGCACGGCACAACATAGGACTGACAACAGTCATTATAAGGTTCGTCGCCCAGACAAACCATCACCTGACCATTGGGCAGCTCGGCACGGAATCCATATTGTCTCATCTTGGTCGAATGAATATCAAAGAAGGTAAACTTAATTCCTATCGCTTCGGCCTGTGTGCCATCTTCAACCGACACAAACACCATCTGCTTATCAATCCACTGATTTAACTTCTTCGTCAGCATCAGACGGCAAAACATGCGGATCATCTCTTCCAGCTCGGCATGACAATAGATGGTGAATGGTCCTTCATACTGTCCTTTGTCCATCATAGAAGCCACTTTGCGTACAACCCAAATCACGCCCAAAAGATGGTCGGTGTGACCATGCGTCACAAACATCTGCCGGATAGCAGCAAACGGAATCTTTGCCTTTTCAAGTTGCGACAATATGCCATTGCCGCCACCCGCATCAACCAGAAAATAGTCCTCGCCATTGCGAAGGGCAAAACAGGTATTATAACACTTTGTCACCATGGCATTCCCGGTGCCTAACATTATCAATTCTAAATTGTTGCTATTACACATAAACATCGTCATTAAGATTAACACTTTCTGCGTTACGACGGCGAAAATAAAGGTATTATTCCGAATTTCCTACAACCAAACGAAGCTTAATTCATTTTTAGTCCTTACTTTTGAGAAGTCATAGAGGCTGCGTTGAAAGGGTTGTTTGGATGCAGTTTCTTCACGGTGCATCGGAACGAGTAAAAACGCGCCGTCTTCTCTATAACAAACTTAACGAATATGACAAAGATAGCGAAACAACTGACCGACCTAATCGGTAACACTCCGCTGATGGAATTCAGCAGATTTAATGCGAGTAAAAAGATTGAAGCTTCCTTGATAGGAAAACTGGAGTATTTCAACCCGGCAAGCAGCGTTAAAGACCGCGTGGCGATGGCAATGATTGAAGATGCAGAACAAAAAGGATTGTTGAAACCCGGAGCCACCATCATTGAACCGACCAGTGGCAACACGGGCGTGGGACTTGCCTTGGTATCGACCGTCAAAGGTTATCATCTGATTTTGACCATGCCCGAAACCATGAGTCTGGAACGCCGTAGCCTGCTGAAGGCGTTAGGTGCCGAACTGGTTCTGACCGAAGGAAGCAGAGGAATGGAAGGTGCTATTGCAAAGGCCGAAGAACTGCACGACAATACTCCGGGCTCAATCATCTTACAGCAATTTGAAAACCAGGCCAATCCGGCCATTCATGTACGCACCACGGCAGAAGAGATTTGGAGAGACACCGATGGAAAGGTGGATATCTTCGTTGCCGGTGTGGGCACAGGCGGAACCATCAGTGGTGTAGGTGAAGGATTGAAGCGTCATAATCCTCATATCCGCATCATTGCCGTTGAGCCAAGCGACTCGGCCGTCTTGTCGGGAGGCAAAGCGGGCCCGCATAAGCTGCAAGGTATCGGTGCCGGATTTATACCCAAGACCTATCATCCCGAATTTATCGACGCCGTGATTCCGGTCGGCAACGATGATGCTATACACACCAGCCGAGAACTGGCTCAGACCGAAGGTCTATTGGTTGGCATCTCTTCGGGCGCTGCTGTTTTTGCCGCCCTGCAATTGGCCCGACAGCCGGAAAACAGAGGAAAGATGATTGTGGTGCTTCTGCCCGATACTGGCGAACGCTATCTTTCTACTGAGCTATATGCGTTTGAAGAATAGACGGTTTATCATAAAAGGGGCTGCATCAAAACATCCATTCTGACACAGCCCCTCTTTTAGGTAATATATAGCGACTTAGCTATTAGCCATTCATTGAAGCCAGAAACTCCATATTGTCTATGGTCTGCTCCATCTGTTTCTTCACAAACTCCATCGCTTCGATTGAATTCATATCCGACAGATACTTACGAAGAATCCACATACGGTTCAATGTGCTGTCATCCTGCAACAGGTCGTCGCGACGAGTGCTCGAAGCAGTAATATCAACAGCCGGATAGATACGCTTGTTAGACAACTTACGGTCGAGTTGCAACTCCATGTTACCCGTACCTTTAAACTCTTCGAAGATCACATCATCCATCTTAGAGCCTGTTTCTGTCAAGGCAGTTGCCAATATTGTCAAGCTACCGCCATTCTCGATATTACGGGCAGCACCAAAGAAGCGTTTAGGTTTCTGCAACGCATTGGCATCCACACCACCGGAAAGCACCTTACCAGAAGCAGGCTGAACGGTATTGTAAGCACGAGCCAGACGAGTGATAGAGTCGAGCAAGATTACGACATCATGGCCACACTCAACCATTCGCTTCGCCTTGTTCAGCACAATCTCGGCAATCTTCACGTGACGTTCTGCCGGTTCGTCAAAGGTAGAGGCAATCACCTCGGCATCAACACTACGTGCCATATCTGTTACCTCTTCAGGACGTTCGTCGATCAGCAGAATAATCATATATACTTCCGGATGGTTTGCAGCAATCGCATTGGCAATATCCTTCAACAACACAGTCTTACCGGTCTTAGGAGGAGCCACAATCAAACCACGCTGACCTTTACCGATCGGTGAGAACAGATCGACCACGCGAACGGCAATATTGTCATACACCTTGGGCGAACGACGAGCTGTCAACATGAACTTCTCATCCGGAAACAAAGGTGTCAGATGATCAAAAGGAACGCGGTCGCGCACCTCTTCCGGTGTACGTCCGTTAATCTTATCAACCTTAACTAATGGGAAGTATTTTTCTCCTTCTTTCGGAGGACGGATTGCTCCTTCTACCACATCACCGGTCTTCAAGCCAAACAACTTAATCTGAGACTGAGAGACATAGATATCATCCGGAGAAGTCAAATAGTTATAATCAGAAGAACGCAAGAAACCATAGCCATCAGACATCATTTCAAGCACACCTGTACCAATCAGGATGCCATCAAACTCATATTGTTTTTCAGGCTGCGGCTGATTGTTATTGCTGTTGTTGTTTCGTTGATTATTGTTATTGTTATTTTGGCGGTTATTCTGACGTTGCTGGTTAGTATTCTGCTGAGGAGCCTGCTCATTTTGAGCTTTATTGTTGTTTTCAGATTTAGAAGATGAAGCAAACGGAAAAATCTGATCGAGCACTGAATTGGCATCCGGATGTCTAAAGACAATTCTTTTATGTTCTTCCTCGACAGCCGGCTCTTCCGGTACAACAGATTCTTCTGACATCGCAGGCACCTCTATAGGTTCTTCCAGTTTCATATCATCGCTTCCTACTTCAATGTCTGCAATAACCGGAGGCAACAACGGTTTGTCTATCTCTTTCAGATCGACATCCTGATCCATCATATCAGCAGAGTTTGTCATATCGGGCTGATCAACAACCATCTCTCGCGCCTTTGTTTTTTCTTTTACCACTGAGGCTTCTACATTCTTTTCCTTTTTATCTGCACGAGTTCTTTTCTTGCGCTCTGCCGGTTCTTTCTTTACAGGAGCCATTGTTGGAGCATCAACAGCCTCAACAGGAGCAGCCTCCGACTCATTCTCAGCAGCTTTAGCTTCCGCAGCCTTTGCCGCTTTCGAAGGACGACCTCTTTTCTTTCCTTGCTGATTAGTCTTCTGGGCCTCTTTTCCCTTCTGCTTCTCTGCCTGAATACCTGCATAAGAAATGGCCTGTTCGTCTAAGATCCGATAAACCAACTCCTCTTTCTTCAGACTATCGGCTTTCTTTATGCCCAATTCTTCCGCAATATTCTGCAAATCAGGAAGTTCTTTTTCGTTTAATTCTATTATATTATATTTTTGCATATTGAGAAGTGAATAATAAAACACGATCTGCATTGCTATACAAGAGCATGCATAACACGATCATACTAATTTATTATCTTTATAATTAATGTATTGTTTAATTCTTGTAATACCAGAATGTTCAGCTAATATGAACTATTAGTAACACGTCTGAGGAGATATCTTTGCAAATGTAATAAGATTTTTACATATCTACTTATATTTGCTGAGAAAATTTCAACATCAATATATTTTGGGAATCTGAGGTAATGCAGAAGCGATTATCGGACCGCTGACCGACAATCCATACTATATCATCACCGCTACACAGAATCCAAGTTTGCTCTTTCTGAAACCGATTCAACTTCTGATCTGTAAAATAATCACTGACCTTTTTGCGTCCCTTCATTCCAAATGGAATAAACCAATCGCCCTCTTTCCATCTTCGCAAGATCAAAGGAAACGAAACTTTATCGGCATCCAAATAGGCGATTGAACGATCTTTCTCAAACTGGAACTGTTTAGTTAAAACAGTTTTGTGCCAAGAAAGTTCAATGGGATAATGACAAACTCCTTCCTCTTCTTCCAGCTGAAAACAATCGGGCATTTCCTCTTGCTGACGGGCGGCCAACATCAGATATTCCCGATCTTTCACCAAGCGGTATTCTTTGGCATAAAAGATCTTACCGGATTCTCCCGTAAGAGAATGAAACAGATCGTCTGACACCAAACGGGTAAAACCAAATGGCTTTAAAAGTTCATATAAGATGGCTTCGGGAGATGGAAACTTCATCAATGCGGCAATGGAGAGACAACAATCCGACACCATCACCTCTTGACGGGCTTTCTCTATTGTAGCCTGATAAATAGCCTCTGCGGCTGACAGATGTTCTGCTGAGCGGGCTATGGACTGACGCACCGAGGGATTGATCTCTTCGAGCAGAGGCAACACACGCAAACGGATAAAATTACGTGTATAAACATCTGACAGATTGGTGCTATCTGTTACATTAGCATATTGATGGGCAGATAGCCAGGCGGTAATATCCTGACGGCTGACGGGCAATAAAGGACGCACCACATAACCATTCTTCGGACGAATGCCAACCATGCCTCGTATGCCAGTGCCTCGAACCAGATTCATCAGTAAAGTCTCAACACTGTCATCGCGATGATGAGCCACGGCAATGGCTTGTGCCTTCAATTGCTGACGCATCTGCTCAAACCAACCGTAACGAAGCTCACGGGCTGCCATCTCAATCGAGAGATGATGATCTGCCGCATACTTCTCCGTGTCAAAATCAATCTTATAAAAAGGGATCCGAAGAGTCTGGGTGGCAAACTCTTCTGCAAAACGTTCATCGCGATGCGACTCTTCGCCTCTCAAATGAAAATTACAATGCAGAGCGATGCAATCATATCCCAAACGAACCAATATGGCCAACAAGGCAACAGAATCGGCTCCTCCACTCAACCCGACCACAACCGGACGACCTTCACACAACAATTGATGTCTATGAATATATGTACGAATCTGGTTTATCATCTTCTATTTATCGCTCCATTAAGAAACAAGAGGCTGTGTCAAAATAGTCGTTTTGATACAGCCTCCTAAAGTGTGTCAGAATAAGTTAGATACACCGCCCTAAAACTGGGCGGACATACTGTCCTTACTCAAGGCCTTCCACAGACCTTTGGAATATCTTCTTAATCTTCTACTCCTGCAAGTTCAGGGTCAATCATGATGCGACCACAATACTCACAGACAAGAATCTTCTTACGCAACTTGATGTCCAACTGCTTCTGAGGCGGAATCTTGTTGAAACAACCACCACAAGCACCGCGCTGTACATAAACGACAGCCAAACCATTGCGTGCACCCTTGCGGATACGCTTGAATGCTGCTAACAGACGAGGTTCAATAATACCTTCGAGCTTCTTAGCCTTCTCGCGCAATCTTTCTTCGTCCTGCTTTGTTTCTGCAATAATCTGATCCAGCTCTTCCTTCTTCTGAACCAAGTCGGCACGGCGACCTTCCAGTCTTTCAGACAACTGAGCGATCTCTTCTTTCTTGGAAGAAATAGAAGCATTGTATTCTCTGATCTTCTTTTCAGAAAACTCGATTTCCAAACCTTGGAATTCTATCTCTTTTGACAAATTATCAAACTCACGGTTGTTACGAACATTATCCAACTGTGATTTATATCGGTCAATCAAGGCTGTAGATTCAGCGATTTTACTCTTCTGTTCTACCACAGAAGCCTCAAAGTCTTTGATATCAGACTGATAATTCTGAAGACGTGTTTCCAGTCCTACAATCTCATCTTCCAAATCCTGAACTTCCAAAGGAAGCTCACCACGAAGTGTTTTGATTTTATCAATTTCAGTCATCATCGTCTGAAGTTGATACAATGTAGAAAGCTTTTCCTCCACTGTATATTCCTTTTCAGCTGATTGTTTATCTGTAGCCATTCTTTATAAATATTTTACTGGGTTTGAATTAACATTCGAAAAATGTACGGCAAAGGTAGGGAATTTTTTCGATATTATGTTATAAAAGATCTCTTTTGTACAGACTTCAGACTCATAATGTCCAATCACTGCCAACAGAATACGGTCTTCTACATCATAAAAGTCGTTGTATTTTGCTTCGCCTGTAATGAAAACATCTGCACCGTATGAAATGGCATCCTTTATCAGAAAAGCACCGCTGCCTCCACACAGAGCCACCTCGCGAATGGGGTTGCCGGTGAATACTGAATGCTTGATACACTTCACATGAAACAGCTCTTTAATGCGTTGCAAGAAGCTCAACTCGTCCTCCTCTTCGGGCAACTCACCTACAACGCCCGACCCTGCTTGTTCCCATACATTATCTAAAGGATAAAAATCATAAGCCGGCTCTTCATAAGGATGCACCGACAGCAATGCTCGCAACACGGCCGCTTTCCGATATGAAGGCAATATCGTCTCGATACGTACCTCCTTTTCGGTATGCACGGCACCAATCTCGCCACAGAAGGGATGACAACCCTCTTTAGCTCGGAACGTGCCTTCTCCCTTCAGGTTGTAACTGCATGAGTCATAGTTGCCGATATGTCCGGCACCGGCATTGAACAAAGTGTTGCGCATCAAGTCGGCATAACCATCCGGAACAAAGGTAACCAGCTTCAGCAGAGCTCCTTTTTGAGGAGCCAAAACTCGTATATTCTGCAGACCGATCAGCTCGGCCAAACGATAATTGACTCCTCCTACTGCATTGTCAAGGTTGGTATGAGCAGCATAGACCACCAAATCGAACTTGCATGCCTTCATCAGGCAACGCTCGATATAGGTTGCTCCGGTCAGCGACTTGAAGGCACGGAAAGCCAATGGATGGTGGGATACTATCAGATTGCTTCCGGTCTCCAATGCTTCATCAATCACCTCTTCTGTCACATCCAGACACAGCAGTACTCCGGTTACTTCCTGGTTTACATCACCCACCTGCACTCCGGCATTGTCAAATCCCTCTTGCAAAGGAAGTGGCGCATATTGCTCTATCTCTTTCAGAACATCCTTGATCCGTGCCATACGAAAACCCTTTTATACGAAACCTTATCTATTATTTCTTTTCTTCTACCTTCAGGCACAATTCTTCCAACTGAGAGTCGTCCAAGATGCCAGGAGCATCCAACATAACGTCGCGGCCCGAATTGTTCTTCGGGAATGCGATACAGTCACGGATAGAATCCAGTCCGGCGAACAATGATACCCAACGGTCCAAACCATAAGCCAAACCACCGTGAGGAGGTGCACCATACTTAAAGGCATTCATCAAGAAGCCAAAACGCTCTTGTGCCTTTTCTTCGGTGAAGCCCAACAGCTTGAACATCTTATCCTGCAACTGGCTGTCGTGGATACGGATAGAACCACCACCCACTTCAACACCATTGATAACCATATCATACGCATTGGCACGCACAGCTCCCGGATCGCTATCCAACAGAGGAATATCTTCCGGCTTTGGCGAAGTAAACGGATGGTGCATAGCATAGAAACGCTGATCTTCTTCGCTCCACTCAAACAATGGGAAGTCAACAACCCACAAGCAAGCGAACTGGTTCTTATCGCGCAAGCCCAACTGGCTGGCCATCTCCAAGCGCAATTCGCACAACTGCTTACGTGTCTTCATGGCATCGTCGCCCGACAAGATCAGGATCAGATCGCCCGGCTTAGCGCCGAATGCCTCTTTCATCTGCTGCAACACTTCCTGTGAATAGAACTTATCGACGCTCGATTTTACATGACCATCGGCCTCAACACGGGCATAAACCATACCCTTTGCACCAATCTGCGGACGTTTCACAAACTCTGTCAAGGCATCCAGCTGCTTACGTGTGTAGCTTGCTGCTCCCTCGGCACAGATACCGCCAACATAGGCTGCATTATCAAATACAGAGAAACCGTGACCCTTCATAATGTCCATCAGCTCAACGAATGTCATGCCAAAACGCAAATCGGGCTTATCACTACCATAATATTTCATGGCATCGTGCCAAGTCATGCGCGGGAACGCATCCTTAATCTCAATGCCTCTAATCTTCTTGAACAGATGTTTGGCCATACCTTCAAACAGCGTGATTACATCTTCCTGCTCAACGAAACTCATCTCACAGTCGATCTGTGTAAACTCCGGCTGACGGTCTGCACGCAAGTCTTCATCGCGGAAACACTTAACAATTTGGAAATAGCGGTCAAATCCTGACACCATCAACAGCTGTTTCAATGTCTGCGGAGACTGGGGCAAAGCATAGAACTGACCCGGATTCATACGTGAAGGCACAACAAAGTCACGTGCTCCTTCCGGTGTTGAATTAACCAAAATTGGTGTTTCAACTTCCAAGAAGCCCTGTTCATCCAAATAACGGCGCACTTCAAAGGCCATACGATGACGAAGTTCCAGGTTCGCACGTACACAGTTACGGCGCAAATCCAGATAACGATACTTCATACGAAGGTCATCACCTCCATCGGTGTCGTCTTCAATAGTGAACGGAGGAGTAACGGCAGTATTCAATACATTCAGCTCCGAAACGATCAGCTCAATCTCTCCCGTAGGCAGATTCATATTCTTGCTCGAACGCTCACTTACCTTACCTGTCACCTGAATGACATATTCGCGGCCCAACTTGTTTGCCTTGTCGCACAATTCGGCATTCACCTCCTGATTAAAAACCAACTGAGTGATACCGTAACGGTCACGAATATCCACAAACGTCATACCACCCATCTTACGAACTTTCTGCACCCAACCGGCCAATGTTACCACCAAGCCTTCGTCTGCCAAGCGCAAATTACCACATGTTCTTGTTCTATACATCTTATATGATTTATCGTTTATTCAACTTATCCTAATATATGTTTTATCTATTTGTGTAGAATATCTGCGAGCGCAAAGTTAACACTATAATCTATACGATACACCTCTTTATTCACAAATATTTCTGAAAAGGCTCATTCCGTGTATCCTCTACGACTTTAGGCTCTCTCTTCTCGACAGACGCGATCTTTGCTACTGCTTCGCCGCCATTCTGCCCTCCCATTCCTATTATTTATAGCAGAAACCAAACAAATCATACATTATATATCTTACCAAATTATTACCTTTACTCGTCGGCGAAATTAGCGTTGTCTCTCCGGCTGGACAATTCCGCTCGGAAAGGATAGCTTCTCCGCTCGGAAAAGATAGCGACTCCGTTTTCTGAACTTATTATTGCTATTCCGCCAACAGGTTATCTTTGTTATAAACTTGTAACATCTAATTTATATAGGCCATGTATGTAAAATTATTATTCATTCTTCTCTTTTTGGGTGGAAGCTTATTGTCATCAGCCCAAAACAGCTATATCCTGCAATCGCCCGACCAGCAGTTAGAAGCAGAAGTATTCATCAACGAATCGATCTCATTCTCTATCCGCTATCAGGGAAAAACGCTATTGGCTCCCTCGCAAGTGGCTCTCACGCTGGGCGATGGCACGGTGCTGGGCGAACAGCCCAAGATCTTGAAGGTATTCAAATCGTCAGTCGATAAAGAGATCGTCTCGCCTTTCTATAAGAAGAGCTCTGTCAAGGATGTCTATAACGAGATGCGCATTTGCTTCAAGGAGAACTTCAATCTGATATTCCGTCTCTACAACGAAGGTCTGGCCTATCGCTTTGTGACGCAGAAAAAGGGCGAGCTGATTATCAAAGAAGAGACGGCAAACTATTGCTTTACCGCCGACCACAAGACTTTTGCGCCCTATGTCAATAGTCAGAAGGCGACCTTCGAAGAGCAGTTTTCCAACTCGTTTGAGCAACGCTATGTCAATGATCCGATTACTCAGCTCAACAGCAAACGGCTGACGTTTCTTCCTTTCCTCGTGGAGCTGGATGGCGGACTGAAGATGTGTATCACCGAAGCCGATCTGGAAGATTATCCCGGCATGTTCCTCAACAACGACACAGAGAAGCCGATGCTGAAGGCCGTTCATGCCACCTATCCGAAGGCGAAAAAGCAGGGCGGACACAACCGCTTGCAGATGCTGGTCGTGGAGAGAGAAAACTACATTGCCAAAACAGAGGGAACTCGCTCTTTCCCCTGGCGTGTGTTCGTGATCTCTAAAGAAGACCGAGAGCTGGCCGATTGTGATATGGTTTACCGGCTGGCTTCTCCATCGCGCCTCTCGGATCTCTCTTGGATCAAACCGGGCAAGGTGGCTTGGGACTGGTGGAACAACTGGAATCTCTATGGTGTCGATTTTAAAGCGGGCATCAACAATGATACCTATAAATATTATATCGACTTTGCCTCGACCCACGGCATCGAGTATGTGATTCTCGACGAAGGCTGGGCTGTCAATCTGGAGGCAGACCTGATGAAGGTGGTTCCCGAAATAGACCTGCAGGAGTTGGTGGATTATGGCAAATCCAAACATGTGGACATCATCTTGTGGGCAGGCTATTATGCCTTCGACCGCGACATGAAGCATGTGGTGGAGCATTTTGCCCAAATGGGCGTGAAGGGATTCAAGATAGACTTTATGGATCGCGACGATCAGGAGATGATCAACTTCCTCTACCGAGCAGCTCAATGTTGTGCCGACCACAAGATGCTGGTCGATTTCCACGGAGTGTGCAAACCGACCGGACTGCAGCGAACCTATCCGAATGTGTTAAACTATGAAGGTGTACATGGATTGGAACAGGTCAAATGGAGCCCTGAATCAAACGACATGGTCACCTACGATGTCTCTATTCCTTTCATCCGCATGGTGGCCGGTCCGATGGATTATACGCAAGGAGCCATGCACAACGCCAGCAAGGGGAATTATGCCAGCATCTATTCCGAACCGATGAGTCTGGGCACTCGTTGTCGCCAACTGGCCACCTATATTATATTTGAATCTCCTTTCAACATGCTTTGCGACAGTCCTTCTAACTATGAACGCGAAGAGGAATGTACTCGGTTTATTGCCATGGTGCCCACCGTTTGGGACGAGACGAAGGCGTTGGACGGCAAAGTGAGCGAACATATCTTGATGGCTCGTCGCAAAGGAAACGATTGGTATGTAGGCGCTCTCACCGGATGGACTCCGCGCGACATCACGATCGATCTCTCTTTTCTGGGCGAAGGCGATTTTGTTATGGAGCTTTATAAAGATGGTATCAATGCCGACCGCGTCGGACGGGATTATAAAAAAGAGATTATTCCCGTGCCCACGGATAGAAAAATCAATGTCCATTTAGCTCCCGGAGGTGGCTGCGCGGCCCGCATCACAAAGAAATAAGCCTATTTTTCCTGTTGTTTGCCTCTTTTTGCGACAGCTGAACGAATTTTTTCCAATTCGACACGCTTGAAAGCAATCAGAGGCAAACTACTATTAAACAACTATATACATCAAATATACCATCTCTATGGCTCAACTCCGAAAGAAGAAAATCAAACTTTTTCAAAAAAAAGAGCAAATAATATTTGGTGATTCAAAAATAAAGCCTACCTTTGCATCGCAATCGAGAGATAAACAATCATTCAGAGTTGCAAATTCGGGGTGTAGCGCAGTCCGGTTAGCGCACCTGCTTTGGGAGCAGGGGGTCCCAAGTTCGAATCTTGGTACCCCGACATTAGGCTAAAGATTGATTAATGATCAATAAAAAGAATTTTTCGGGTTAGTACATTAATGTATTAACCCGTTTTTTTATTCCCTCACTTCCACATTCGGGTCAATCGTGATACGGGCTGTCTGTTTTATTTTAAATCCGTTTTTCCGCCTCTGCCGCTTCTTTATCTTCCCTGTCCCATTTGTCGAAAAGATCTTCGAGCTCCTTATATCGATCATCTGTCATAGAGTGACGAAGACGAATTCTCCGCCGACGGATTTCTCGTTCTTGCTCCTTCCGATTTTCCGCCTCCTTCGCCTCTTTTTCTTCCTTGTCCCATTTGTCGTGAAGATCGTCAAGTTCATCCAGCTGTTTATCTGTCAGGCGACGGCGACTTCTATGGCTGTCTTTGTAGTAGCCCATAGATACAAAGAGAATCAAAAGGCCTCCGCCCAAAAAATATAATATAACAAAAAGATCTTCCATAACACCGCAAATATATAGAACATAAGTTGAAATACCTATTTGATCTACATATTCTTCTTATTTTATCAATCCATCCAAATCCAAGTATGCAAACTGGATTTCATCATTTAGATTCATATAAAGACGGTTAATCCTGCTGTCATATCTCATACTGCTTATTTTATATCCTACGTCAAGTGTCTTAATGTATTCACCATCCAATCCAAAAATTAACAAACAGGTAGGATAATAAGCATCAGTATTATTGTCGCCACCTGAGTATGAAACAATCAGATGATTGTTATTGTCAAAAAAACCATCATCATAATAATGGTTATGGGATGAACTTCCCCATTCCGGCCCGTAAACATTGCATCTCAGCATCCCGTTGAAATCGCTGATGGTCAGCAAATCATAATTGCTATATAATTCAGCTATCAATCCGTATTGTTGTGACGAAGCATAGGTCGTACGTTTTTTCTTTATATCCGGATGATTATAAGAAATAGAAATCATCTTCCCTATTTGCATGTTCCAACGGGAGACAGATGGTATATAATCATTAACACCTTTTGGAAGTATTGTACGAGCAATGCACAAAGTATCATTGATATATTCATACTCGGATGGGAAATTTGTCTTATCCATATTCAGTTTTACACTTGGAATATAATCCGGATTAGCCAAGACACTGTCCATATCATAACTAAATATCTTATTCTTACCATGATCGCTCACATAAAATTCACCTCGTTTCTCGTCTATTGCAACAGCTCCCAACACAGTAATCTCAGTCGGTCCCTGTCCCAATGGCGCAGTACTCGCCAAATGTCGGAAACTGTTTTTATCAAATACATGAATCTGCTTATCATATCCTCTATGGTCGGCAATCAGTAGATAATTATCCATGATATATATACGGGCACTATTACCAATCATAATAGAATCTGTTTCAAACTCTTTAATACAATCATGAACATTTTCTACATTATTACGGTCAGTCTGATATTTTTCCGTCGATGAATTTCTTGTACAACTGGAAATTAAAAATCCTAATACTATTATTAGAAATATTTTTTTCATAATACCATTCTTGTTTTATTTATACATATAGGATGCAAAAAATCATCGCGTCTGAAGATGTATCTCAGTTCGCTTCATCCCTTGTCTGGAAGATAATATCTTTCTTATTCAATCGCAGAAAGTTAACTTAATTTCTAACATCTTTGCAGTTTACAACCATGTTGTACAACACGATATAGCATAGTTCTCCTAAAAAAATCATGAGATCCTTGATTCGGTCATTAGATTACGATTCTTGTTAGTACTTGCTTTGAACAGATTGCAATGAGGCTGCGTTGAAGGCTTATTTATCAGCTATAAAAATACAATAAGCCAACAGGCAGACAAGAGACTACTAATCCTATCAAAATGGAGTAAGCTATTTCCGGAAATTGGGTAACTACTCCTTTCCGACGGAGTAGGCACCCAATCCAAACGGAGTGCCTACCCAATTTCAAAAAAGTCCCTACCCATTTTTGAAAAAGCCTATACCCTTTTTCCAAAGACTCTATAGACTATTGAAAGATAGGCTATAACCCCTTTTTTTCAGGGTGTTTGGGCCGAGACAGATTCGTCTGCCAAGTCCGGCGAAGTTGCCCGTCGTTTCTGCCGGATCCGTTACCGCTTTCAGTAAATAATAACCTGAATAAAAATACAATAACTATCTCTCAGCGCATATTTAACCCAAATCCGGTCATTAGAACGAAAAAAGTAAAAACAGCTGAATGTTTTTATTCTTTCCAACTCTTGTCAGCACTTCTTTCGGCATCTTGCTTCCGCCTGCGTTTCGACATAGCCCGCTATATCTTCAACGTAGAGCCATTGCAATCTGCTCAAAATAAGTACTAACAAGAATCGTAATCTAATGACCGAATTGGGTTTAATTCTGACAATCATTGAAAAAGACACGTCCAGACACAATTCCATCTTGACACAACTCCGGAAAATCATCTGATTCTGCAAAAATAAGGGCAAAAAAAATCCTCTTCGCTTTGAAAAGCAGCCGCCCAAGTTGGGGACTGACATTTTCTAAAGCAAAGAGGATTTCTCTTTATATCAGGCTTCGATTAGTCGATTTCCTCATCAGCCTCATAACCACCCATCTCACGAATAGCGTTCTTCAGGATAGTGTACTGCTGATACAAGTGGTTGACAGCCTCTTCTCCCTTAGTATAGTCGTGCATAGGAGCCTTAAGGAAGAAGCTCAAGAAACGCTGGATACCGAAACGACCGGCACGAGCAGCAAGGTCGCTCAGCAATGTAAGGTCGAGCAACAGAGGAGCAGCAAGGATAGAGTCGCGGCAAAGGAAGTTGATCTTGATCTGCATCGGATAACCCATCCAGCCGAAGATGTCGATATTATCCCAACCCTCTTTATTGTCGTTGCGAGGCGGATAGTAGTTGATACGTACTTTGTGATAGTACTGATTATCTTCGTCATTGCCATGGCCATACAAATCAGGCTGATCTTCCGGTTTCAAGATTGTTTCAAGAGTAGAAAGCTTACTTACCTCCTTTGTGTGGAAGTTAGCCGGTTCGTCAAGAACAAGACCGTCACGGTTACCAAGGATGTTAGTAGAGAACCAACCATTCAAGCCAAGGCAACGAGTGCCGATGATCGGAGCGAAACCACTCTTCACAAGAGTCTGGCCAGTCTTGAAGTCCTTACCAGCGATAGGCATCTTTGTCTTTTCAGCAAGTTCCCACATAGCAGGAATATCTACTGTTGTGTTAGGAGCACCCATGATGAAAGGAGCACCTTCAGTCAAAGCAGCGTAAGCATAACACATAGACGGAGCGATATGCTGACGGTCGTCGGCCTTCATTGCAGCCTCAAGAGCAGCCAATGTGCCGTGGATATTCATGTCCACCGGAACATAAATCTCGGTAGAAGCAGCCCAAATAACAACGATACGAGCACAACCGTTCTTTTCTTTGAAGTCGCGGATATCCTGACGCAGAGCCTCAACCATTTCCCAACGAGTCTTGCAGTCCTTCACGTTATCGCCATCCAGACGTTTTGCGTAGTTCTTGTCGAAAGCAGCCTTCATAGGTACAATCTGTTCCAACTCCTCGCGTACGGGGTTGATGTCTTTCTCTTTCAACACTTCGGCATACATCGCTGCCTGATAAGCGTTCTGAGGATAAACATCCCACGTGCCAAACACAATGTCGTTGAGGTCGGCAATAGGAACGATGTCCTTATAATGTAAATATTTCTTGTCCGCGCCCTTGCCCACACGAATCTTATCGTATTGAGTCATTGAACCTACCGGTTTAGCAAGTCCCTTACGAGTCATGAAAACACCGGTCATGAAGGTAGTAGCAACAGCGCCGCAACCTACGACCATAATGCCCAGCTTTCCGTCTGCTGGCTTAACGTTAGTCTGTTTCATTTTGTTCTTAAGTTTATTATTTTTAGTTTATTAAATAAACATATATTTGATGAAATATAAATGATTATAACACGCCATGACGAGCGAAAGAAAATGCTTTCTTAAGAGGTTTATTCTCAACAGATTGCAAAATCCTTCACCGTTATCACAATGGGCAAAGTTACTAAATTTTTTTGTTTTGGAATGACTTCTTAGAAGTATTTGACACTCAAAAGAGAAAAAGAACAATAAAAGCATAATTATTACCAATCTTTTGCTCTGGTCTGGCTTTTAGACGGGTAATAGCGGGATTTCTCCCCGGCAAACGGCATAAGTTTCCATGTGGACGGAATTTGAGGCGACTCCGATCTCTCGATTTCAATTTTTACGACCCATATATTTAAGGGGCTGCACCGAAACAATCGTTCCGATACAGCCCCACTGTTTGTCTAAGCATAGTAGTTATGACTATTCTCGCGAACAGTTGAAAAATGAAAAAACAGTATACTATGATGTATATAAACCTATTCTCGCGAACCGACTGTTAAAACCCTTAAAACAAATTACTAATCAAAAAAAATCTAATCCCATGAAAAACACACTATATCTTTATAACAGCACCGAAAGAAAAAAGGTTCATAAAAAAGGAAAATAATGAGTGAAGTTGTATTATTCACCAATAGATTTTATATTTGTGCTTCAATATAGAACAAAATATCGATATAAATAATTTAGATATGCATAATTGGTTTGAGTGTAAGGTTTCTTACGAGAAGATGCTTGAGAATGGAATGCAAAAGAAAGTAACGGAACCTTATTTAGTTGACGCATTGTCATTTACAGAGGCTGAAGCTCGAATTATCGAAGAGATTCGCCCGTTCATCACAGGCGAATTTACCGTTACAGACATAAAACGCGCACGCATCTCTGAACTGTTCTTCAACGAAAACGGAGATCGTTTCTACAAAATTAAAGTTTACTTCATCACTTTGGACGAAAAAAGTGGTGCAGAAAAGAAAACAGCCGCACAAATGCTGGCACAGGCTTCTACATTGAAAGAGGCTATCGCCGTATTGGAAGATGGCATGAAAGGAACATTGGCCGATTATACAATTGCCTCCGTCACCGAAACATTGCTGATGGATGTGTTCCCCTTTGATGCAGATAATGTGCCTTCAGCTCCTAAAAGCGGAGAAGAATTAATTGCAGAACAGAAAAAAACAGCAGAACAACAGAAATAGAAATGAATATCACTCAGAATTTAGTACAACTGAAAGCGTCGCTGCCCCAAGGCGTGACGCTGGTTGCCGTCTCGAAGTTTCATCCTGTGCCGGCCCTACAAGAGGCTTATGATGCAGGACAACGTGTGTTTGGTGAAAGCAGGGCACAGGAGCTGGTTGCCAAACAGAAAGTACTTCCTGAAGATATACAATGGCATTTCATCGGGCCTTTACAGAGTAACAAGGTGAAAGAGATTGCCCCTTTCATCACCATGATCCACAGCATCGATTCCCTGAAGTTGCTGCAAGAGGTGAATAAGCAGGCAGCCAAGCACAACCGCGTTATTCGTGTACTACTGGAAATACATGTGGCTAAAGAAGAGAGCAAACATGGTTTTACTCCCGAAGAGTGTAAAGAACTACTGCAGCAGATATCACCGGAGATGCTGCCCAATGTCTGCATCTGCGGACTCATGGGCATGGCCACTCTCACAGATGACACCGCTTTGATCCGTTCGGAATTCCAACAGATAAAAGCACTCTTTGACGAATTGAAAAGCTCCTGTTTCAAAGACCGGACCGAGTTTGCGGAACTTTCCATGGGAATGAGCCACGACTATCCGATCGCCATTGAAGAGGGAAGCACTATGATTCGTGTGGGAACCTTTATATTCGGGGAAAGAGAATATTGATAAGCAAACGTAAATAAACAAATAAGAGACATGATTGATTTAAAAACACAATATGCAGGACTGACTCTGCGTAATCCAATCATCGTTGGAAGTTCAGGATTGACCAACAATCCGGAACATAACAAAGAGTATGAAAAGGCCGGTGCCGGCGCCATCGTGCTCAAATCTCTTTTCGAAGAACAGATTGAAATGCAATGCGGTTCACTGATGCATGAATCTGACTATCCGGAAGCAACCGACTATATACGGGAATATGTAAAATCTAACCAGGTCAACGACTATCTGGAACTGATCAAGAAGAGCAAAGAGCTGTGTACCATTCCTATCATTGCCAGCATCAACTGCTACAAGTCTGATACATGGATCGACTTTGCACGCCAGATCGAACTGGCTGGTGCCGATGCGTTGGAGCTGAATGTCTTCTTCATAGAAACAGACCTCGACAGCACATCAACTGATGTGTACCAATTATATAGCCGGATTCTCCGCCGTGTAAAAGAGACTGTCTCTATCCCGGTCATCATCAAGCTGAGCAAATATTTCAACAACATCCCGGCCATGGTTCAGCATCTAAAGGCCAATGGTGCGGATGCGGTCGTATTATTCAACCGTTTCTATCAGCCTGACATCGACATCAACAATATGCAAATCGTTTCGGGCAACCTGTTCAGCAACCATTCCGACTTGAGCGATTCAATCCGCTGGACGGCCATCGTGTCTGGCAAGGTTCCGGGCATTGACATTGCCTGCTCAACCGGCGTACAGGATTGGGAAGATGTAATCAAATGTCTGCTGGCCGGCGCAAATGGTGTGCAGATCTGTAGAGCCATCTACACTCATGGTGCAGAAGTAATCACCCAGATATTGACTTGCATCGAAGAATGGATGCATCATACACACTATCAGTCGGTGTCACAGTTCAAAGGCAAACTGAACTGCTCAAACATTCCCGACCCAAGCATGTATGAACGTTCGCAGTTTATGAAATATTTCTCAAACAGAGACTAATTGCCCGTATGTCGGGCGGTGCGGCGAAACTTGCAAGCAGCACGCCCCGAAGAGGCAAAAGTCTATAAAACCCATAAATAAAGCGCTCAGCAAGTGACGATAGTCTGTTTCACAGAACTTTTCCCCTTGCTGGGCGTTTTGTTTAACACCGTCTTTTTATCTTCCACTTTATTTCCACCTTTATTTCCCACTTTCATAAAAAATGTTTTCATGAATAATATTTTCCACTGGAAACTTTTTAGTTTCAAAAATAATATTCACTTTTGCAGCAGAAACAAACAAAAGGGTTAAGACATGGAATCAATATGTGCATTAAAAGATATCTATAAAGCGTTGTATCAATTTGAGAAGGAATTCTCGGAGTGCTATAACATAACCATCAACGAAGCCATGCTGCTCTGCTGCATGAAAGATGGAAAGGAGAAAACAGCAGGTGCACTTTGTGAGTACATAGGCCTTTCAAACTCAAGAGTTTCCAAGGTGATCACCGCCGTGGAGAAAAAAGGATACATCAGCCGCTGTATCAGTCCGGAAGATAAACGGCAGATGCTATTCAGCCTTACTGTTGCAGGAAAAGAGAAAATCCAAAGCATGCAACAGGCTCAGATTGAGTTTGAACAGCTCTATTCCACATTGAGATCGTGCATACAAAAGGGATAATTCCCTTTTTTACCCGAATAGTTTCCATTAGAAAATATTAATAATAAAAATAAACATATCTATTATGAAGTACTTAGTTATTGGCGGTGTTGCCGGTGGAGCTACTGCAGCAGCACGTTTACGCAGAATGGACGAACAAGCCAACATTATCTTGGTGGAACGTGGTAAATATGTCTCATACGCCAACTGTGGCCTGCCCTACTATATCGGCGATGTCATTGCAGAGCGCGACAAACTATTCGTGCAAACGGCACAAGGCTTCACAAACCGCTTCAACATCGACATCCGCACCGAGCAAGAGGTGACAACCATCCATCCGGATAAAAAGCAGGTCGAGATAAAGAAGCTGTCCGATGGCACACTCTACACCGAATCATTCGATAAACTGGTGCTCTCACCGGGAGCCGAACCCATGCGTCCACCCATTCCTGGCATCCAGAACAGCCGCATCATGACTCTTCGCAATGTGCCCGACACAGATGCCATCAAGAACTATATCAGCCAATGGAATCCGAAGCGCGCTGCTATCATTGGCGGTGGATTCATCGGATTGGAGATGGCAGAAAATCTGCACGAACTGGGACTACATGTCTCTGTGGTGGAAATGGCCGATCAGGTGATGGCTCCACTGGATTACTCCATGGCGGCTATCGTGCACCAGTACTTGACCGGCAAAGGCATCGAGCTGATTCTGAAGGATGGTGTTTCAACGTTTGAAGAGAAAGAAAATGGCCTGACTGTCCATCTGAGCAGTGGTAAAGAGCTTGACACTGACATCGTGATCCTAAGTATCGGAGTCCGTCCGGAAAGCAAACTGGCCAAAGAAGCCGGACTGGAACTAAACTCCCGCGGAGGCATCGTTGTCAATGAATACATGCAGACATCCGACCCGAATATCTATGCATTGGGTGATGCCGTAGAGATTAAAAACCGGGTCACCGGCCAACCGGCTATGATTCCGCTGGCAGGTCCGGCCAACAAACAGGGTCGCATCGTGGCAGACAATATCGTCTTCGGAAACAAATCTATATATAAAGGTACGCAAGGAACCTCCATTGCACAGGTGTTCGACCTGACAGTTGCAGCCGCCGGTGCCAATGCCAAGCTGCTGAAGCGAGAAGGAATTCCCTACATATCTTCCTACACACACGGTACATCTCATGCCGGCTATTATCCGGGAGCTGTTCCTCTGACCATCAAAATCATCTTCAGTCCCGACAACGGACGACTGTTAGGAGCTCAGGTTGTAGGCTTCGGTGGCGTTGACAAACGTATCGAGATGCTGGCTCAGGTCATTCAGCAGGGCGGCACTGTTTATGACCTGGCAGAACTGGAACATGCCTATGCGCCACCCTACTCTTCGGCCAAAGATCCGGTGAATATGGCAGGATTTGTAGCAGAAAACATCCTGACCGGCAAAGTAAAGACTATCAACTGGCGCGAATTGGCCAATCTGCCGGAAGAGACAATCCGCATCGACGTACGCACTGCCGATGAGTATAAGTTAGGATCAATCCCCGGATTCATCAACATCGCTGTCGATGACTTGAGAAACCAGCTGGACAAACTCCCGAAAGACCGCGACATAGTGGTGACTTGTGCGGTGGGACTGCGTGGTTATCTGGCTTATCGCATCTTGGTTCAGAACGGATTCACAAAGGTTCGCAACCTATCGGGCGGCTACAACACCTGGAAGGCAGCCACGGCTCCGGTCGTTAATCAAACGGAGGAATCATCGGTGCCCACTTGCGGACAGGCAACAGCTCAGCAGCAGACAGCAACTCCGACAAAGAGAATCAAGGTTGATGCTTGCGGCTTGATGTGTCCGGGACCAATCATGCAGCTAAAGAGAAACTATGACGGACTGCCCGAAGGCGCACAACTGCAGATCTCTGCAACCGATCAAGCATTTGGGAAAGATGTCACCTCATGGTGCAAGATAGCCGGAGCCGAACTCGTCTCCGTAGAGAATCAGAAAGGGATTGTGACAGCAACTATCAATAAGCCCGAGAAAAAGGAAGAGCCGAAGCAAGGGATTCCGACAGCCTCAAACAGCCATGACAACAAGACGCTAATTGTGTTCAGCGATGATTTGGACAAGGCATTAGCCTCATTTGTCATTGCCAACGGTGCAGCCTCAACAGGAAAGAAGGTAACCATGTTTTTCACCTTCTGGGGATTGAACGTGATCAAGAAACAGAAGAAGCCGGCTGTCGCCAAAGACCTTTTTGGCAAGATGTTCGGATGGATGCTTCCCTCACACAGCGGAAAGCTGAGCCTGTCTAAGATGAATATGGGCGGTGCGGGCAGCCGGATGATGCGCCTTATCATGAAGAAAAAACGCATCGACAGTCTGGAAAGTCTGATTCAACAAGCCATCGACAACGGCGTAGAGATGATTGCCTGCACCATGAGTATGGATGTGATGGGCGTGAAGAAGGAAGAGCTGATCGACTCGGTGACCTTAGGCGGTGTGGCTTCCTATCTCGAAAAGGCCGAAGAATCAAATGTAAACCTATTCATCTAAGAGGAAACATGAACAACAGCGGACTGAAGGCCCAATGGATTCCTTAGACAACAATCGCCTTGTAAGTGGCAATATCTGTTTCACAGTACTTTTTCACTTACAGGGCGTTTTGCTTATGCCTAGCAAAACACCTCATTAAGGCACATCAAAACCCATAAAATCACCCTTTAAACCCGTCTGCCGACAACAAGAATACCGCATTCCGCAAAAAAAGCATCCCGAATAAATTGCAGTATCAAAAGAAAAAAGTACCTTTGCAAACCGAATAGTAAAAGGAATAGCAATGATCGATAAGATTAAGGCTCTGCTCCAGGAAGTAGAGAACATGAAAGCGTCTAACGCTGAAGAATTGGAAGCTTTGCGTATCAAGTACCTCAGCAAAAAAGGAGAAATCTCTCTGTTAATGAATGACTTCCGCAATGTTGCGGCAGATCAGAAGCGCGAAGTAGGCAAGTTCCTTAACGAACTGAAAGAGACAACACAAAATAAAATCAACGAACTGAAAGAAAGCTTTGGCAACGAACAGGTTGTTTGCGATGATATCGACCTGACGCGTACTGCCTATCCGATTGAGTTAGGCACTCGCCATCCGCTGTCGCTGGTGCGCAAAGAGATTTGTGACATCTTTGGTCGTCTGGGATTCAGCATTGCCGAAGGTCCGGAAATCGAAGATGACTGGCATGTTTTCTCTTCGCTGAACTTTGCAGAAGACCATCCTGCCCGCGATATGCAGGACACTTTCTTCATCCAGCATAAACCGGACGTACTGCTTCGTACACACACTTCATCCGTGCAGTCTCGTGTGATGGAAAACCAGCAGCCGCCTATCCGCATTATCTGTCCGGGCCGTGTTTACCGCAATGAGGCAATCTCTTATCGTGCACACTGTTTCTTCCATCAGGTTGAAGCGTTGTATGTCGATAAGAATGTTTCTTTTGCCGACTTGAAGCAGGCTCTTTTGTTCTTCGCCAAAGAAATGTTTAGTGCAGACACAAAAATACGTTTGCGTCCTTCCTATTTCCCGTTCACCGAACCTTCTGCCGAGATGGATATCTCTTGTAATATCTGTGGTGGCAAAGGCTGTCCGTTCTGTAAAGGAACAGGATGGGTTGAAATCTTGGGATGTGGCATGGTCGATCCGAATGTTTTGGAAAACTGTGGCATCGACAGTAAAGTTTATTCAGGATATGCCTTAGGAATGGGTATCGAACGTATCACGAATTTAAAATACCAAGTAAAAGACTTACGCATGTTCTCAGAAAACGACATCCGTTTCTTGAGACAGTTTGAGTCGGCCAATTAAGTTGAAGACCTAAATCATGATTACCTAAACCCCGGACCTTTTAACCCAGGTCCGGGGGAAACACACACAACAGAGTAGTTTTATGATAAAGGTTCTTCTCTTAATAATAGGAGGAGCCATTGGATCCGGTTGCCGATATGGTCTGACGACCTTGGTCCGGAAGACAATGCTCTACTCCTTCCCTTTCGGGATTCTTTCCGTCAATGTGGCAGGATCATTCTTCATCGGTCTCTGCTGGAGTCTTGCAGAGCTTTTCCACTGTTCAGCCTATACACGGGCTTTTCTTTTCACCGGATTCTTCGGCGGATTCACTACTTTTTCCTCTTTTGCATTAGACACAGCTGTACTCATCAAAAATGGTGAATACAAAATAGCCCTGCTCAATATTGTTGTCAGCAACTTATTAGGACTAATTGCCGTCTTTTTGGGCATGATGCTGGGCAAAAACCTGGGCAACCTTCGATAAACTGTATTTTTTTATTATATTCGCTATGTTTATCAATCCTCCATTTATAAACCATGCGAAAAGAAGAGAGATACAAAGGTATATTGAACTGGTTTCAAGAGAATGTTCCGGTTGCCGAAACAGAATTGCACTACGCCAATCCCTATCAATTGCTGGTGGCAGTGATTCTTTCAGCTCAATGTACTGATAAACGGGTCAACGAAGTCACGCCGGCTCTGTTCGAGGCTTTTCCCACACCGGAAGTGATGGCGGCCTCATCGGCCGAAGTGATTTATGACTATATCAAAAGTGTTTCCTATCCCAACAACAAGGCTAAACATCTGGAAGGCATGGCCAAAATGCTGACCGACGTGTTTGGCGGCGTTGTTCCCTCTGATATTGACGAACTGCAAAAATTGCCCGGCGTAGGGCGAAAGACGGCCAATGTGATTGCCTCTGTGGTCTATAACAAACCGACCATGGCTGTAGATACGCATGTGTTCCGTGTTTCAAATCGCATCGGACTGACAATCAATAGCAAGACTCCACTGGAAACGGAAAAGGAGTTGGTCAAACATATTCCTAAAAGGCTTATTCCCATTGCGCATCACTGGCTGATCCTGCACGGACGCTATACCTGTCTGGCTCGTAAGCCCAAATGTGAGCAGTGCGGACTCAAACCTTGGTGTAACTATTTCCTCACCCAATCATCATGCGATTCTATCAGCGGGAAATAATCATCAGTCTGCTGGCTCTTATTGTCACCTCAACAGCCATCGGATACTTTCTGAAAGGTGTGGCCACGGAAAAAAAGGTCATGCAAAGTGATCTGTATGTGCTGGTGGACAGTGCACCAACCGGACTGCTGGTGGTGAACAAACCGGCCACATTCAACCGCATGATTCTCTCGCAAGAAGAGGCCAGACAGATCTTTGCCCGGTTTATCCCGGAGATCTATCTCGACATCATCCGCCAGATTCCCGCTTTGTCGTCTGTACTCTTCGCGTTTCACGATAAAGAGATCGTGATGTATGTCCGAGCAGACGAACAGATGATCAGGCGGCTCGACAACAATCTGCTTAAACGACGCTTCCCTATCTATACGCCTTATACACAAGAGAAAGAGGGCGTTCGATTTACGTTCTACCCCGATACGGCCAACCGCTTCTTCGGCTGCTATCTGCACCAGCATATATGGGTGGCCAGCTACAGCAAGCGTCTGTTGGAACAGGCGGCCAAGCGACAACTGCACAACAGCCCACCTACGGACCGTTCACTGACCAGACTGCTACAGTCGCTGGATCATCAGGCTCCGCTCAACCTGCTTTGTCCCAGTCAGTCGCTCAACCTATATGTGGCTGTCAATGACTCAACCAACTGGCGCATCCAAGGCGAATGGCTGGCAGCCGACGTCTATAGCGATCAAGGTAAACTCTGCTGCATCGGCAACTTGACCTATCACTTCAAAGCCGACTCGCTTTATGCTCCGCTGGCCGACTCGCTAAATCGTCGGTTGCAACAAATCTTTCCAGGCTTGCAGATACAAACGCATGCCGATATCGACCAGGAACAGGTCTATATCACCTCGTGCGGACTGCTGACTGACAACTAATCAGCATTCGACCGTCAGCCCATCATAGGCATAATGAACATGCGAAGGCAACAACGGATCAATCTCGGCATGCAGACCGATACGATGACTCATGTGAATCAGATAGGCCTCTTTCGGAGCAATGCGGTGGATCAGCTTCAATGCTTCGGGCAAGCTCTCGTGTGATAAATGTTCTTCGGCTCGCAACGCATCCACTACCAACAGATCCAATCCGCCCAATTTGGCATATTCCTCTTCGGGCAGCCACTTCAGGTCGGTCAAGTAGGCCATATGGCCGATACGGAAACCCAAAATAGGCAGACGGGCATGCATCACTCGAATGGGAATCACCTCCACACCGGCAGCCGCAAAAGGCTCCATCGACACGGTATGCAGCTCCAGATTGGGCACACCGGGATATTTGTGTTCACGGAAGACATAGGGCAGACGTGTGCGGATAGCGTCAGCCACATTGGCCTCCATATACAGATCCATATCTTTGCCGCCTCGACAGAAGGGACGCAGATCATCCAAACCGCCCACATGGTCGTAATGCTCATGCGTCAGCAACACGGCATCCAAATGAGAGATTTTATTGGTTATCATTTGCCAACGAAAGTCGGGGCCACAGTCTATCAGCAGACTTTTTCCCTCGGTCTCAACCAGTGCCGATGCTCTCATGCGCCAATCACGCGGATCGGCACTGGTACACACCTTGCACGTGCACCCAATCTCGGGATTACCAGTGGATGTGCCGGTGCCTAAAAATGTAACTTTCATGTGCTTATCCTACATATTTAACTTCGGGCGTCAGCTCGATACCAAAACGGTCTTTAACGGCGGCACGGATACTCTCAGCCACCAATGCCACGGCATCACCGGTTGCTCCTCCCAGATTCACCAACACAAGTGCCTGCTTTTCATATACGCCCACAGCTCCGTGAGCCTTTCCCTTGAAACCACACTGCTCTATCAACCAGCCGGCCGGCACTTTTATCTTTCCTTCGGCTACCGGATAAGAGGGAACCGTCGGATAAGCAGCCTTGATTCTTTCAAACACCTCTGTATCCACCACCGGATTCATAAAGAAACTACCGGCATTGCCCAGCTCTTCGGGATCGGGCAGTTTCTGACGGCGAATATCCATCACAGCCTCGCGGATTGTTGCCAATGAAATCTCCTTTCCGGCCAACACCTCTTGCAGATTGCCATAATCCAGATGGTAAGAATGATGTGGCTGTTTGGTAAGACGTATCTGTATATATGTGACAATATGTGGATCGTTATGTTCGTCCTTAAAATAACTATAACGGTAGCCATATTTACACGCTTCCTGGGTGAAGAGTTTCTTCTCGAACGACAACCGGTTGTAAGCCTCAACGGTCTCAATCACATCCTTGATCTCGACCCCATAAGCTCCTATATTCTGAATAGCAGCAGCACCCGCTTCGCCCGGAATCGACGAAAGATTCTCGATACCACCATAGTTATGGTCAACGGCATAAGCCACCACATCGTCCCACTTCTCGGCAGCACCGATGCGCAACCACACGGCTTCGTCGGTCTCTTTCACCACCTCGATACCTTTAATCTGTGAATGAACAATGATGCCATTGAAATCGTTCAAAAACAAAAGATTACTACCGCTACCGATATGCAGCGAGATGCATTCCTGAAAATATTCATCCCGCAAGATACGGTTCAGATCCTCTTCGTTATCATATTCCATAAACCAACGGGTCTTCACCGGAAGATGAAATGTATTGTGTTTCTCCAACGAGTAATTCTGCTCTATTCTCATATAACTCTTTTTTTGTTTCGCAAAACAAAAGTAATTATAAATAATATGGCAAACAAATGATGATATTCCACATTTTTTTTTAAATTTGTGACAAAAGGAGGCGCGGTTATGGACAGATATGATTCCGGCATAACAGATGAAATCCGAAAAATGGTCATCGAAAGGCTGACAACCTTCAACCAAGGAAAGATTCCGAACCAAGGTCGGTATTACATTATGCTGCCAAATCCGCAAACGGCTTATTATACATTATGGTTCTACAATCCCGAGGCAATTTATCACTCCTTCGTTTGCCTGTCAAACTTGGAGCTTACCATCATCGGGTCGCTGAATAAAGCCATGCGTATGACTGCCAACTCTTTTCTTCCGTTAGGTGTCGTCAGGGAAATAGACTCTGCCATCAATAATGGTGACGATATCCTTACTTTTGGCAAGTACCGAGGGTTTCACCTACAGGAAGTTTATACCATTGATCCACGATATGTGCTCTGGATCGCCAACAAATATGAACCACGAGTAAAAAGTGAGTTTAGGTTTAAAGAATTGGCTTGTAATTATAGTAAGGCTTATCAAGATCTGCAAACACAAAAAAGAGACAAACCTTCGGGTTGCCGTTTCGTCGGGAATGTGGGCGATAAGCTGGAGAATATTCATCTAACAATAACGAAAGTCAAAATTGAAGACAATGCGTATCGAACAAAAGTGGTAAATGGAACGTGTCTTTTCTTTGTAGATCAATTGATAACTGCCATCGACAAAGCGGACAACCGATTCCTATTCTCAATCAAAGCAAAAGACCGAAGTCTGACGTCAGGAATGTTGCCGCCCAGTGCTCATGCCTATCAAAAGGGAGAAGCCGTCGTCATAACGTCTGCCAAGATTCTGAAACACCTTGTTCTGCACAACACGAAATACACCAAATTGGGATACATCAAATCTATCTATATAATTTCACGCGACCAACGCTCTAACTAGTTATAAACGAATTGTCTAACATTTAAAATGTAAACATTTATGAACAAAACTGAATTAATTGATGCCTTGGCAGCAAAAACAGGATTCTCAAAAGACGAATCAAAACAATTCTTAGAATCGTACATCGAAATTATGACCAAGTGTTTAGCGCAAAAAGAGGATGTTGTACTTGTCGGTTTTGGCACTATGAGCGTTTGGGAACAGACCCAACGACTGGCAAGAAACCCCAAGACAGGAGTTCCGGTAATGATTCAGCCTCGCACGTCAATCAAATTCAAACCGGGCAAATTCCTTTTGGAAGCATTGAATGAAAATAGAAAATAACGACAATAATGAGTGAGTGAGAGAGATGGCGATGTGTCGTTTGCGAGCTTTTTTTGACACACTCATCTCCATCTCCTCTCTTATAGATATTGCCTCTTTCCCGAAATATAACTACTTTTGGGCATTCAATAAAAGAGCATTATCAATCTATGAAAATCATTCATTTAGGAGATGGCAATTCCATTCTCAACCAGTACGTTGCAGAGCTTCGCGATGTAAACGTGCAGACCGATAGCATGCGTTTTCGCCGTAACATTGAGCGCATTGGCGAAATCATGGCCTACGAAATCAGCAAACAGTTTGTCTATAGCTGCAAAAAGGTGCAGTCGCCTTTGGGCATTGCGCCCATGAACCTGCCCGACAATCGGGTTGTTATCAGCACGATTCTGCGTGCCGGCCTTCCTTTCCATCAGGGCTTCCTCAATTATCTTGACAAAGCAGAAAACGCCTTTGTATCGGCCTACCGCAAATATAAAGACCGTCTGAATTTTGATATTCATATCGAATATATAGCCTCTCCGTCTTTGGAAAACAAGACATTGATTATTACAGATCCCATGTTGGCAACAGGCAGTTCTATGGAATTGGCCTACAAAGCTTTGCTGACAAAAGGCATGCCGAGCGAAATTCATATTGCCTCTATCATTGCCAGCAAACCGGCATTGAACTATCTACAAGACAAGTTGCCCGAAAATGCAACGCTGTGGATTGCGGCTCTCGATGATAGCCTAAACGATCACTCTTATATTGTTCCCGGACTGGGTGATGCCGGTGATTTGGCTTTCGGCGAGAAAGAGGATGAATAACTATCATATAGACGGTGTGTCATAATTGCAAACTGCTGCGTTGCTTTCGGAATTCAACCTCAGTCATTTAACCAGTCTCAGCACCCCAGCATTTTACTAATTCTGACGCACCTTTTGAGGTTGCATCCAAATAGTTATTTTGAATTCAGCCTCAATATTATTTCCTATTCTAAACTTTCGTATTTGGCTATACGTTCATCAATAATTCTTTTAGGCAATCTTTTATTTATTAGGCAAAGTTGCTTTAATTTTATAGCCATGTCTTTTTTACTGATGAGGTTAAATTCGACAAGCATGTCTGTCAGATAAAGGACTCCAGATACAATTACTCCATCAGCAGTAGCGCTACTGCGAAGTTTACCGTCTCCTGTTATTAGGCGATAATCATTCTTTTTTGCATAATACCAAACTGAACAATCAGCAACAGAAACATTGTTATTTCGTAAGCCTCCGGTGAACCACGTATTTCGCAATAGAAACAATTAGTCCCGGTTCGGTACGATTCGTTCAGATTC
>CAKVBA010000009.1 GCA_934725305.1 uncultured Parabacteroides sp.
AATCTGAACGAATCGTACCGAACCGGGACTAATTGTTTCTATTGCGAAATACGTGGTTCACCGGAGGCTTACGAACAAATAGCACGACGAATTGCAGAATTGTCTTGTACTCCTATTACGCCGAGCAAACAGACAATCGCAGAACTGGCCTCTATCCTGGTCAGGATTGAATTGAAAAAAGGGGAATGCTTTTTAGGCGCAGATGAGGTTTGTAAGTATATCGGATATGTCCAAAAGGGCATGATCCGTCAGTTTTATTTTAAGAATAAAAAAGATCTTACCGAACATTTTGCCAGCAACGATACTTTATTTTTCTGTATCGAGAGCTTCTTGCGTCAGCGTAAGGCTGCATTGCTTGCCGAGGCTTTGGAAAATACTGTTGTATATGGCATTCCACACGACAGCTTGTTGGACTTGGCTACCCGAAATTATGAGATTGAGACTATTTATCGTGGCATGTTGGAAGAGTCTTTGATCTTGTCACAGCGTAAGATGGATTCGATACGCTTTGAGACCGCCAATGAGCGCTATTGCCGTTTGCTGAAGGAACATCCCGAAGTGATTCAGCGTGCACCGTTGTCACACATTGCATCTTATCTTCTGATGACTCCTGAGACTTTAAGTCGTGTCAGAGCGAGTTTGCAATTATGATGTACCTTTTGAGGCTGCATCCAGATCTCTCGGAATCAGCAATTGTTGCCGGTGATAAAAATCCATTTGAGTATTACGGTTGGAATCCGTCAAAAAAGTATGAAGATATTTTTCTACATGGCGAGATACCTGGCAATGTATTTACAAATGCAATTAATCTCAAGGAAATAATTCTTCCTGAAGGGCTGAAAATCATCGGTACATCTGCTTTTAAAGGATGCGAAAACCTGAATAGGGTTCAAATACCCAATTCTGTAGAGGAAATCAATAGTAAGGCATTCTATGGTTGTCCGAAGATGGAAGATATTCAGCTCAATCATGACTCAAATCTTTCGTCAATAGGAAATCAGGCTTTTACAACAGGATCTTTATTGAAAGATTTGACCATTCCTATGACCGTAATGAGCCTTTCCGTTGAAGCATTTCTTGGATGTTCAGTTTCCCGTTTGCACCTTAAATGGGAAGAGCCTCTTGAAATAAGGATTGTTCCTAAAGCAGAAGGTTGTTCTCTTTTTGTACCTAAAGGAACTGCTGAGTTGTATCGGAATACTCGTAATTGGTGTAATTTTAAAGAAATAATCGAAGAATAGATATGATAAACTCTAACGCCTTGGATAAGCAAGAAGACAACAATCGCCCTATAAAGGGCAAAAGTACCTCTTCGTTTCCCTCTCTTCTTAGGCACACGACTCTCAGTTTTTACTGAAACTCCCGATAAGTCGATAAAAAAAGGCTGTTCATCTATTCGATTTGAAGAGCCTTTATCCACTGATTATTTTTGTCCGTGTAAAACAAACACATTATTTATGGAAAAAGTAAGAAGATGGATTACACTTGCATTATGCCTTCCTTGTAGCTGTTTCATGCATGCACAAGAACAAGAACCATCTACATGGAATTTGCGTACCTGCATTGATTATGCATTGCGGGAGAATATCACGATTCAGCAGAAAGCGTTGCAGGTGCGCGATGCTGAGATTGATTTGAAAAGTAGCAAAGCTGCCCTTTTCCCCAGTCTGTCAGCCAGTATAGGACAACGAATCGTGAATAGACCTAATAGTCAGAATAGTACTATCATCAACGGTGATGACATCACGACCAGCCAAAGCAAGACAAGCTATAACGGCAGTTATGGAGTGGATGCAAACTGGACTCTCTTCAATGGAAATAAAAGACTGAATACAATCAAGCAGCAAGGAGTGAACAAGGATATCTCTGAGCTGAACCTAGAAGAGAGTAAGCAGACACTGATTGAAGATATTACCCAGACTTATCTGCAGATACTTTATGCTACGGAATCGGTTCGTATCAATGAACAGACGCTGCAGGTTAGTGAGGAGCAGTATAATCGGGGTAAGGAGTTGATGGATGCTGGCAGTCTTGCTCTCAGTGACTTGGCACAACTGAAATCTCAGGTGAGTACAGATCGCTATCAGCTGGTGACGGCTCAGACCACGTTGCAGGATTATCAACTGATGCTGAAGCAGCTTCTTGAGATTCAGACATCGGATAATCTGGTTCTTTCTCCCTCCATTCCGGAGGAAACCGATGTGCTTGTTCCTCTACCGGAGTTGAAGCAGGTCTATCAAACGGCCTCGCTGTTGAGACCTGAGATACAGGCAGGCAAGAAGAGTATCGAAAGTGCACAGTTGGGCATAAAGATAGCCAAAGCCGGCTATCTTCCTTCGCTTAGCCTGAGTGCGGGAATCGGCACGAACCATGCAAACGGAAACGACTTCAGTTTTAGCGAGCAGGTTAAACAAAACTGGAACAACTCTCTGGGGCTGACGATAAGCATTCCTATCTTTAATAACCGACAGACGAAAAGTGCTGTGCAGAAGGCACGAATTGAGAAGCTGCGCTCTGAGTTGCAATTACAGGATGAGGAAAAACAGCTTTATAAAACCATTGAGAATTTATGGTATGATGCCCGGAAGGCTCAGCAGCAATATGTGGCAGCTCAGGAGAAGCAGGAAAGTGCTCAGGCCAGCTTTGATTTGGTGAGCGAACAGTTTAATTTAGGAATGAAGAACACCGTTGAGCTGCTGACAGAAAAGAACAACCTGGCCAGTGCACGTCAGGAACGTCTCCAAGCCAAATATATGGCTCTGCTCAATTCCATCCTGTTGAAATATTATCAGGGTGAAGATGCTTTCAATGATTTATGATATAAACAATAAAAATGTTAGATAATGGAAAAGAAGAAACTTGGATGGATCGCATTTGCTGTGTTGGCAATGGCGGGTGTCGGCTTCTGGTTTGTAAGTAATGGCCCGAAGAAACATACTGTCTCATTTGTAACAGACAAAGTTGCCCTGGGAAATATCTCGGAATCCATCACTGCTACCGGAACAATTGAACCTGTAACCGAGGTGGAAGTTGGTACACAGGTCAGCGGAATTATCGATAAGATCTATGTAGATTACAATTCTGTAGTGACGAAAGGTCAGCTGATCGCAGAAATGGACCGCGTCACTCTGCAGGCAGAAGTGGCCTCGCAAAAAGCCGTATATCACGGAGCGGAAGCAGAATACAACTATCAGAAAAAGAATCATGAGCGCAATCGGATGTTGTATGAGAAGCAGTTGATCAGCGCAACCGATTATGAGCTTTCGACCTATAACTTTGAAAAGGCCAAAAGCAGCTACGAGAGTGCACAGGCGGCTTTGGCCCGTGTGGAACGCAATCTGGCCTATGCAACGATTACATCTCCTATCGACGGCGTTGTAATCAGTAAGGATGTAGAAGAGGGACAGACGGTGGCTTCAGGCTTTGAAACGCCTACGCTTTTCACCATCGCGGCCGATCTTACACAGATGCAGGTGGTGGCAGATGTAGATGAAGCCGACATAGGCGGTGTTGAAGAGGGACAACGTGTCAGCTTTACCGTGGATGCCTATCCCAACGATGTGTTTGAAGGACAAGTGACTCAGATTCGTTTGGGAAGCACTATCAGCTCCAGCTCTACTTCAACCAGCAGCAGTACGGTTGTCACCTACGAAGTGGTTATTTCAGCACCCAATCCGGATCTGAAACTAAAGCCACGCCTCACCGCTAATGTAACCATTTATACATTGGACCGTATGCAGGTGTTGCGTGTTCCTTCTAAAGCACTTCGCTTTACACCCGAGAAGATTCTGATAGGCGACAAGATGACCATCAGTGATTGTTCGGGAGAAGAAAAGGTCTGGACTTTACAAGGAAACACACTTACAGCTCATCCGGTGAAAACAGGTATTACCAATGGAACCTATACGGAAATTGTCAGTGGTATTCAGCAAGGCAATGATGTGGTGACAGAAATCAGCTTAGATCATCTGGCCAATACGCAAGCATCTCCGTCGTCAGAAGGAGAAGGCAACACGGAGCGAAGCCCATTTATGCCTGGCCCTCCGGGAAGAAATAATAACAAGAGAAAATAAGTCAGCACAATGAAAAAGACAGTTATAGAACTACGGGATATAAAACGAGACTTTCAGGTCGGAGAGGAGATAGTACATGCTTTGCGCGGAGTTTCGTTCCAGATTCATGAAGGCGAGTTTGTCACCATCATGGGAACTTCCGGTTCCGGCAAATCAACGCTACTGAACACTTTAGGATGTTTGGATACTCCTACAAGCGGTGAATACCTGTTGGATGGCGTGTTTGTACGAACGATGTCCAAACCGCAAAGGGCTATACTGCGTAATCGGAAGATTGGGTTTGTGTTTCAGAACTACAACCTGTTACCTAAGACCACAGCGGTTGAAAATGTAGAACTTCCGTTGATGTATAATGCTTCTGTCTCTGCTTCCGAACGACGGCGGAGAGCTATTGAAGCATTGCAGGCTGTGGGTTTGGGAAATCGGTTGGAGCATAAGTCCAACCAAATGTCGGGTGGCCAGATGCAGCGAGTTGCCATAGCGCGTGCACTGGTCAACGACCCGGCCGTTATTCTGGCAGACGAAGCGACCGGAAACCTTGATACGCGCACCTCTTTTGAGATCTTGGTGCTGTTTCAGCGGCTCTATCAGGAAGGGCGAACCATCGTGTTTGTCACACACAATCCGGAGATTGCCCAATACAGCAGCCGAAATATCACTCTTCGGGATGGTCAGGTCAAAGAGGATACATTGAATCCTTCTCCGCTTAGTGCGGCTGAGACATTGGCTTCTCTGCCTGTCCCCGAAGAATAATCCAATCAAAGACATTTAATAATATATCTCATGAATGGAACGAATTTATTCAAAATAGCTTTTCGGGCACTCAGCAACAACAAGCTGAGAGCTTTTCTGACTATGCTGGGCATTATCATTGGTGTGGCTTCGGTCATAACGATGCTGGCCATTGGTCAAGGTTCGAAGCGGAGCATTCAGGCCCAAATATCTGAAATGGGCTCGAATATGATTATGATTCATCCGGGAGCAGATATGCGAGGCGGTGTTCGTCAGGATCCGTCGGCCATGCAGACATTGAAGCTTACCGATTATGAAGATTTGAGGAACAAGACTAATTTCTTGAGTGCGGTAAGTCCGAATGTTTCTTCTTCGGGACAGCTTATTGCCGGCAACAACAACTATCCTTCCTCTGTTACGGGTGTGGGAATTGATTATCTTGAAATACGCCAGCTGGTGGTCGAAGAGGGAAAAATGTTTGATGAGGAAGATATACGCACGTCGGCCAAGGTGTGTGTGATAGGAAAAACAATCGCAGACAATCTGTTTCCCAATGAAGACCCGATAGGCAAAGTGATCCGTTGCAGCCAGGTGCCATTCCGCATCGTGGGAATGCTTAAATCCAAAGGATATAACTCCATGGGCATGGACCAGGATGATGTGGTGCTGGCTCCTTATACGACCGTCATGAAGCGATTGCAGGGCCAGACTTATCTGCAAGGGATATTTGCTTCGGCCCTGAGTGAAGACTTGACCGACAACGCCACGGAAGAGATCACCGAGATCTTACGCCACAACCATAAGTTGCAAAGCGATGCCGATGATGATTTCTCTATACGTTCGCAACAGGAATTGAGCAGCATGCTTAACTCAACGACCGACCTGATGACAACCTTGCTGGCCTGTATTGCCGGTATTTCGCTCATTGTGGGTGGAATTGGCATTATGAACATCATGTATGTTTCGGTGACGGAACGTACCCGCGAGATTGGCCTTCGGATGTCAGTTGGAGCGCGTGGTATTGATATCCTTAATCAATTTCTGATAGAGGCTATTCTTATCAGCATCACCGGTGGATTGATTGGTGTGCTCATTGGATGCGGTGTCTCTTTTTTGGTTAAAAACACGGCCCATTGGCCCATCTACATCCAGCCATGGAGCGTGGTGCTTTCGTTTGCGGTGTGTACACTGACAGGTGTTTTCTTCGGATGGTATCCGGCTAAGAAAGCGGCCGATTTAGATCCGATAGAGGCGATTCGTTATGAATAAAATAGGGTAATACACAAGTGGTTTTTATAAAAGATTGATAACTTTGCATAAAGGGTAAACTATGGGAACAAATATAACATCAAAGCCGTTTAGGTTTATAGAAACGCTGATACATGTGATTGTTTGGGGAATCGTTTTAGGTTTCCCCTTCATAATGATGTCTCGAAGTGGCTTTGCTATCACTTGGCATGATTATCTGCTACATAGTGGCTTGGTCCATCTGTTCTTTTTAATAGTGTTCTATCTGAACTATTTTGTTTTTATTCCCCAATTCCTTTTTGCAAGGCAGCTGGAGAAGTTTATCATATGCAATATCATATTGTTGTCAGTCTCTGCCATTACCATTCATTTCGGGCAGGAATATATAATGCAACTCACCGAGATGATAGGATCAATCCGGCATCGTCCGAAAATGAATCCGCCGAAAGGTTTTTTCATCCTGCGCGATCTTTTCTCTATGATTCTTACGATCGGTTTGTCTGTGGCTGTTCAGCTGAGCAAGCACTGGATGCATGTCGAGGCAGAAAGGCAGGAAGCCGAGAAACACCGCACAGAGGCCGAACTCAAGAATTTGCGTAATCAGCTGAATCCGCATTTCCTGCTCAATACGTTGAGTAATATCTATGCCCTCATTTCCTTTAACAAGGAAAAGGCAAAGATGGCCGTTCAGGAGCTGAGCAAACTTTTGCGCTACGTTTTGTATGACAACCAGCAATCATTCGTGCCGTTGACCAAAGAGATCGATTTTATACGTAACTATATCGAGCTGATGCGCATCCGTCTGACCGATAATGTAAAGGTGGAGACTCGCTTCGACCTCGACCCGGATAGTCAGACGCTGATTGCGCCCCTGATATTTATCTCGCTGATCGAAAATGCCTTCAAGCATGGGATTTCGGTCACCAAGCCCAGTTCTATCCATATCTATTTCAAGGAAGAGAAGGGCGTTGTCAGTTGTGCCATAACGAATAGTTATCATCCTAAAAACCAGTCCGACCGAAGTGGAAGCGGAATCGGACTGGAACAGGTTCAGCGAAGGCTCGATTTGATCTATCAAGGCCGTTATCAATGGGAAAAAGGAGTGCAAGAGGATTCCGGAATTTATTATTCATACTTACAAATCGCTACAAAATAACATGAAACTGAATTGTATAATTATAGACGACGAACCGTTGGCATTGGATCTGCTGGAAAGTTATGTGAATGAAACTCCTTTCCTCACGTTGCAAGGGAAATATGCAAGTGCCGTAACCGCTCTTCAGGAGTTGGACAAGCAATCTCAGACTCTGATATTTGTAGATATACAGATGCCCGATCTGAATGGACTGGAGTTTTCCAAGCTGGTAAGCTCCGAGCAGCGGATTGTTTTCACGACGGCTTTTGATCAGTATGCTTTAGAGGGATACAAGGTCAATGCTTTGGATTATTTGCTTAAGCCTATTTCTTATGTAGATTTCTTGAAAGCTGCCCGTAAGGCATTGCAATGGTTCGAACTGAAAAATGCCAGGAAAGAGTCTATACAATCCATTGTGGTTAAGAGCGAATACAAGCTGGTTCAGATTGAGTTGAAAAACATCTTATATATAGAAGGACTGAAAGATTATATTAAGATTTATGAAGAGGGAAATCCCAAGCCTATCTTGTCTTTGATGACGATGAAAGCTATTGAAGAACAACTTCCTTCGAGCCAGTTTATGCGTGTGCACCGTTCCTTTATCGTTCAGAAAGACAAAATAAGATTCATCGAACGAGGCCGTATCATATTTGGCGACACCTATATTCCGGTGGGTGATAATTACAAAGAGGCTTTTGAGGCTTATCTTCAGGAGAGAATGCATCGGTAGTGCCTTCTTAGATGGTGGAACGAGATAAACCAAAGCCGATAAAATATAGACAGCTCCAAAAAAAATAGTACTTTTGCACGCTAATTCATAAAGTGAACTGTTTTTTGTATACAATAAATCCAAATAAGACCAACCACATTCTGTTCCTTACCTGGACAACTCGTGGTCCGAATGTGTTGTGAAGTTATTTTACTAATTCTACACATCGACTCTCTATTTGTACCCTTTCGTTCGGCATGGCCAGTGAAAGGGCTATTGATTTATTTATTATAAAAAATGTATGAACACGATTCAAACAACTATAAGCTATAAGCAACATATTCGTTCGTTAATCCTGTTAGGACTTCCTATTATTATCGGTCAGTTGGGAAATATTGTGACCGGATTGGCCGATACCGTAATGGTGGGCCAGCATAGCACGGAGGAATTGGCGGCGGCATCATTCGTTAACAACGTGATTAATGCCTTTATCATTCTGGGAACAGGATTCTCGTTCAATTATACACCCATCATAGGCGAACACATTGCCCTCAACAAGCGGATAGCCATCGGAGGCTGGCTCAAGAATAGTCTGATGGCTAACTTCACCACGACACTGCTCATCCTTGTCTGTCTGTTCTTTATCTACATTCATATAGATTGGCTGGAACAACCGGAAGAGCTGATGCCGCTTATCCGTCCTTACTATATGGTGCTGATGTGTTCGGTGATATTCGTGATGCTCACCAACTCGTTCCGCCAGTTTGTAGAAGGAATTATGGATGCCTCCATTTCGATGTGGGTGCTGACGATTGTCAATGCAATTAACATACTGGGTAATTATATCCTTATTTATGGCAAGTTCGGTTTCCCGGAATGGGGATTGTTAGGAGCGGGTATCAGCACCTTGTTCTCGCGTTTGCTGATGCTGCTGCTTTTCGTTGCGGTATTTATCCGTCAGGAAAGATATAGACCTTTTAGACAGGGCTTTTTGGTGACACCTTTCCGGAAGTCCTACTGGAAAAGGCTGAATCTGATTGGATGGCCCATTGCCTTTCAGCAAGGAATAGAGGCGGCCACTTTCTGCATCACGACCATTATGATTGGATGGCTGGGCGGATTGGATTTGGCGGCTCATCAGGTGGCCATTGCCGTATCTACCGTCAGCTTTACCATCTATCTCGGATTGGGTTCGGCCGTTGCCATCCGTGTCAGTGTGTTCAAGGGACTACAAGATTGGAGGAATGTACGTCGGGTTACTTCGGCCGGAGTGATGATGGCCATAGGGCTATCCGTAACCTTGAGCCTGCTGCTCTATCTCTGTTGCGACACGATTGGTAGCTATTTTACCGATGACACGGATGTGTTACGCATTGTTGCCATTCTGATTCCTATCTTGGTGGCCTATCAGTTTGGTGATAGCATCCAGATTGTACTGGCCAATGCCTTGAGGGGATTGAGTGATGTAACCTCTATCATGGTTATCTCGTTTGTTTCCTACTTCATCATAGCCATTCCGGCCGGTTATAGCATTGCCTTCTTTCTGCATCAAGGAATCGCCGGCATTTGGCTCTCTTATCCTATTGGATTCACCTGCTCCGTGCTACTGTTGGGATTGAGAGCTTTTCGGGTGATGAAGGGAAAGCAAAAATCCTAAGAGCTATGAATTGTAGCCGTTAGCTCTTTCCGGTGAAAAGGTGTCGTTTACTCCCTGTAACGCTTAGAGACGATGGAGTAGCCACATCGCCGGCACAAGGGCTCCACGGCTATGTGGCGTGTAAAGCCTTGATAGATAGCCTGGCTACGAGAAGAAGACAGTATGTCGTCCAGCGACTGGTCAAACAAGTTGCCCAGTGACAGATTGCCGGCATAATCGAGGCAACAAGGCACAACCGTACCATCCACCAATACGCCAATTTGATTGCGCAGGGCATAGCAGAATATCTTCTTTTCGGCATACACATCGTGGTTGATAGCGGGCCATTCAAACATGTTGTCGTGTTCGATAAATAGCTTGTCGGACAATTTATAACCATCTTTTCGGAGTTGCCAAGGTTGAGGCTGATGCTGGGCGATCAGTTGCAAGATGGAATCATTCTGTCGGTTATATCCTCCTTCGTTCCATAGACGTAAGACGATGATGCAACCTCGCCGGGCTGCCTCTTTGGCAAAGGTCATGACATCACCGATGTATTGCTCCGGATTGTTCAGGTTGTTGCCTTCATGCGAATGCAAGGAAATCTGAATCTTATGAGGCAAGGCATCGAGCACATCACTTCTTCGGGATAATAGCGTTCCGTTGGTCGTAAGAACGGGGATGAATCCCTTTTGGCGAGCTATCAGAATGAATTGAGGC
This sequence comes from uncultured Parabacteroides sp., assembly GCA_934725305.1. Taxonomy (GTDB): domain Bacteria; phylum Bacteroidota; class Bacteroidia; order Bacteroidales; family Tannerellaceae; genus Parabacteroides. Next base: position 10,254 of record CAKVBA010000009.1, read on the forward strand.
AACAACGGATGGAGAAAGGGTTCGCCCATCAGATGAAAATAGAGAAACTTGATTTTGCTGATCAGTTTGTCGGTTAGCCTGTGAAATTCCTCTAAGGTCATCAAGTGCTTTTTCCGCTCCGTCTTGGGACAGAACAGACAATCCAGGTTGCAAACATTCGTTATTTCAAGATAACATCGGGTAATCATATCACATTTTCAATAAGTCAAACCGATGACGAATATACAGATTTATATGATAAGTGCGGTTGTATAGAAACAAAAAAGGCCATCCATCACGGACAGCCAATCTCAATTGTTAACCTTAAATCTAATACCATGAAAAACACAGTGCAAATATAGATACTTTATGTTATGTAGCATACTGTTTGGCTTGGAAAATTCATCTAATTAACTATTTTTAGGCAAAGTATGCTGTAAAACATACTTTATGAATAGGAAAAGCCATTAGGTTTGGGAAAGAATCGTCCGTTTGGTATGTACAAGGGTAAAAAACATCAACCGTTCTTCTTGTTTCGGTTGTATCGGAATAATCATTTATCCCAAATCGATCATTAGATTACGATTCTTGTTGGTGCTTGTTTTGAACAGGTTGCAATGGCTCTACGTTGAAGGCCTATTTATCGACCATGAAAAATACAATAAGTCAACAAGCGGGCAAGAGACTACTAATCCGGTCAAAATGGATTAAGCTATTTCCTGGAATTGGGTAACTACTCCGTTCGGACGGAGTAGTTATTCCGTCTGAGCGGAGTGCCTACCCAATTTCAAAAAAGTCCCTACCCATTTTGGAAAAAGTCTATACCCTTTTTCCAAAAACTCTATAGACTATTGAAAGATAGGCTATAACCCCTTTTTTCAGGATGTTTGGGCCGAGACAGCTTCGTCTGTCAAGTCCGGCGAAATTACCCATCGTTTCTGCTGGATCCGTTACCGTTTTTAGCAAATAATAATCCGAAGAAAAACACAATAACTATCTCTCGGCGCATATTTAATTCTGACAATAGATTATTCATTTTTACCCTATCAGAATATAGAGGGCACAAAAGAGCAGAGCGATGCTGGAAACAATATCGACCTGACGACCATAGTTGACGAAGAACCTACGCAGATAGCTTCCGGCTATCAACCACGCCAGATTACCACCGGGACCGGCCAATACCAACCACGCCGCCACTTCCACCAAGTCGTGAAACTGATTCGAGTAGGGCAGGACAAAGGCATTGAAGGCCGTGAGATCAAACAAGAGCATCTTGGCATTGGTCAGTTGCACGATTAGGCCTGTGCGGAAATTACAATCCTTGTCTGCGGCTTCGGCTACGTGTCGGTTCCGGAAGATGCGGTAGGCCAAATAGGCAATGTAGGCCGCACCTACATATTTGAGATAGATAATATATTCGCCAAAAGCCATTCCAATCAGGTGAGTGAGTGTTGCCATTGACATAACGGCTATGCTAAAGCCGGTTAGCAGGCCCAGCCACATCTTCAGGGCTTTGCGCCGGCCATGTCGTAGCGACATACTAAGTGAATAGATGTTGGCCGGTCCGGGTGTGTATCCGATTACCAGAATCTGTAGCAATAATGTGGGTAATAATTCGTTGGGCATAATTCTAATCTTTGGGAGAAAACTATCTCTTTCCTTCTTCTAATGTTGTTAATGTTTAGGCGGTGTGTCAGAATTGGTAAAATGCGAAGCAACGCATCAGGTTGCAATCACGACACACCAAATGTTATTCGTAGATGGTTGCAACGATCGTGCGGTTGCCTCCATGGTTACGGAACTCACAGAGATAAATACCTTGCCATTGGCCTAAGTTCAACTCACTATCGGTGATAGGAATGGTCAGGCTGACACCAAAGAGAGAGCTTTTGGCATGAGCCGGCATGTCGTCTGCGCCTTCGGGCGTGTGGGCATAATAGGGCTCATTCTCTTTTACTAAATGATCCATAATCTTATCCATGTCATACCGCACGTCGGGGTCGGCATTCTCGTTGATCGAGAGTGCGCAGGAAGTGTGTTGCACAAACAGGTTGAGCAATCCGGTTTGAGGCAATGGATGAGGCAGGTTCTGCATCACTTCGTGAGTAATCAAGTGGCATCCCCGTCTTTTATGAGCGATTATAAACGTTGTCTGTCTGATCATATCCTTTGATGTTTATGAGAATACAAAGGTAGGGGAAATAAAATAGTTTATCACTCAAATCCGCTTCTTTAATGTAAAGAAGAAGGCAACGCCTTTGCCCGGACTACTTTTAGCCGATATTTGTCCCTTGTGGAAGATCACGCCATTCTTCACGATAGAGAGACCCAAACCGGTGCCGCCAATCTTGCGGCTACGTCCCTTGTCAACCCGATAGAAGCGTTCAAAGATGCGGTTGATATGTTCTTCCGAGATGCCCACGCCGTTATCCGCAAAGCTGAAATAGTAATATTTCGGATCCTCTTTGTAGCAATCGATGGTTAGTTTTACGCCTTCGCCGGCATAGGCTATGGCATTGTCATACAGATTGCGGAAGATAGAGTAGAGGAGCGAATAGTTTCCATGTACCACCGGATTGTTGGGCAGATTCACCTCCGTTGCAATCTGTTTCTCTTCCATCTCTTTCGAGCACTCCTGCTCAATCACACTCACCAGCTTGGCAATATTCACGTCGGATAGCTCAAACATGTTGGCGGCCTCGTCCAGGCGATTCAACACCGATATGTCGCGGAGCAAACCGGTCAGGCGGGTACTTTGTGTGTAGCAACGCTCCAGGAAGAAGTCGCGTTTGTCGGGCGTTAGCTCCGGATTAGACAAGATGGTCTCTAAATAGCCCTGAATACTGCTGACAGGAGTCTTCAGTTCGTGGGAGATGTTTTGTGTCAGTTGCTTCTTCATGCGGCTCTCTTCTTCCTGACGAGAGATGTCGTTGACCGACAATTCATAGCTGTTGTCTTGGAAAAGGATACATTCGATCAGGAAGATCTTGCCGTTCTTATCCACCGTGACCGACTTGCGCAGCACCTTTTTGGTGCGGTTGGCGATGGCCATGTTCTTTTGCAGGAAAGTCTGGATCGGTTGCAATTCGGGAATCTCAATCACCTCTTCCGACTCATGGATAGGAGAGTCAGATATCACATTGGCAAATTGGATAAAGAGGATGTTCGAGAGAACCTCGCGTCCTTCTGCCGTGAACATGGCAAAGCCCTCTTTGGAATATTGGAAGTGCTTGATCAGCTTTTCGCGTTCCATCGAAAGCTCGTTCTTGGCCTTCTGCTGGTGTTGATAAAGCGTTACGATATTTTGGGAGATATCGCCCAGCTCATCGTTCGGGAAGTTATATTCGCTCTCCGGAATCCGATCTTTCTCTACATTCAAGGCAAAGTCGCGCAACTTCGAGATGGTTTGTCCAATGCTGAAGGTGAAGCGCGAGAGGATAAAGAAGAAGATCAGCGTCATCAAGGCCATGAAGTAGATAAAGTCTTTGTTGATGGCCAGAATGCCACGCACATAGGGATCGTAGGGCAGGGCCGAACGGAATACATAATCGTTGATGCAGCTGGCCGAATAGAAATAGCGCTTGCCGGTAGAAGAGGAATAGCGTATCGAAAAGCCTTCGCCATACAGATGGGCTTTGTGCACCTCGCTACGATTGTTGTGGTTGTTGAACTCGTCGGTGCCACTATTATCGAACAGCACTTTGCCTTGTGGATCAATGATGCTGACACGCAATTCCTTCTGAGGAATGTTGTCAATGAAAGAGTGCACCGTCTTGGACAGATCATCGGTGTTCAGATAGAGATGATAGAGCTGGTAGTTATAGTTGTTCAGCACATTGTTGAGCTTTTCTTGGGCAAACTCGCGTTCTCTTTGGTATTGAAAGATCAGGAAACAGGCAATGAACCCTAAGAACATGCAGAAAACCGACCAGAACAATCTCTGGCTAAAATGAATCCGGTTCTTTTTCTCTTGGTTTACTTTAATCATGGCCATGATATTTTATCAGCCTTCAAAACAATATCCAAATCCCAGTCGGGTGACAATATTCTTGCCATACGGACCAATCTTTTTGCGTAGGCGTGTGATGTTGACGTCGATAGTCCGATCCAGCACATACACCTCGTCTTTCCAGATGCGAGACAAAATCTCTTCGCGTGAGAAGACGCTTCCTCTGTTTTCGAGCAACAACTTCAATATCTCGAACTCCTTCTTGGTCAAGGGAACCTCTTTGCCATCGACCATTGCCTTGATGCTTCGGAAGTCGAGAGTCAGAGTCTCGTATTCGAGTCGCTCCGGTTTGTCATCCTTCTCCTTGTCGCTGGTTCGTCTCAACACGGCCTTCACGCGAGCCAGCACCTGTTTGATGGAGAACGGTTTGGAGATATAGTCATCCGCACCCAGATTAAATCCCGTCAGCATATCGTTTTCGGTATCCTTAGCCGTCAGGAAGATAATGGGAATATGGGCCGTACTTTCCTCTTTCTTTAGCAGACTGGCCATTTTGAATCCGGATATCTCGTCCATCATGACATCCAGTAGCAATAGTTTGTAACGAGTCAGATCCAGTTTCAGAGCCTCTTCGGCGCTGAGCGCCGTGTCCACTTCATAACCTTCGGTTTCCAGATTGAATTTTAATATCTCACACAAGTCCTCTTCGTCATCTACAACTAAAATACGAATTGTTGCCATATGATATCTCTGTTTAGTGTTTTAGTGAAGGCGGTGAGTCAAAACATAAGCAAAGCGGGCTAAAAGTCCAATGGTTACCCTGACATGCCTTACACTTTTGATACAAATGTAATTCTTTTCTGCAAAGGACGTTTATCTGTATTACGGAGAAATGAAACAGATGTTACAATTCTGTTACGTGTGTTGCTTTCGGATGCTGATATACTTAAAGGGCTGCATCAAAACAGTTTGTTTGATACAGCCCTTTTTTTAAGTACGTGGGATGAGACTTGAACTCACACGCCGAAACCGGCACTACCCCCTCAAAGTAGCGTGTCTACCAATTCCACCACCCACGCATAAAATGTGCCCAGAACAGGACTCGAACCTGCATGCCTCTCGACACACGCACCTGAAACGTGCGCGTCTACCAATTCCGCCACCTGGGCATAAAGTGATTGTTTGAGCGGAAGACGGGACTCGAACCCGCGACCCTAACCTTGGCAAGGTTATGCTCTACCAACTGAGCTACTTCCGCGATAACGGGTGCAAAGATAGAGATTATTTTCGTTTTTCCAAACAGATTGGGCAAACTTTTTCTTGTCTTCTTGCTCCTTGCACTCGTTGATATTCTTATCCGACTCAGTGTTAGATTTTTGCAATCAGCTCTTTAAACAGCGTTGACATCACTTCTGTGGCTCTGTTGGCAGCAGCAATCACATCGTCACCGTTGTTTTCAAAGTCATCGGCAAAATGATAACCTTCGTTGGTGATGACAGACATACCAAACACACGCAATCCGGCATGACGGGCTACAATCACTTCGGGCACGGTGCTCATGCCAATCGCATCTCCGCCCACTTTGCCATAGAAGGCATATTCAGCCGGAGTTTCATACGACGGACCGGTCAGGCCCACATAGACACCCTTCTTCAGCGGAATGGAATGAGCGGCGGCTATCTCTTCGACCATGCGGATAAATTCGCGGTCATACACTCTGGTCATATCGGGAAAGCGCGTACCGAAAGCCTCGTTGTTCGGACCAATCAGCGGATTAGGCATCATGTTGATGTGGTCGCGGATAATCATCAGGTCGCCCACTTTGAATGTGTTGTTGATGCCACCGGCGGCATTGGATACCAATAGATTCTTGATGCCCAACATCTTCATCACGCGAATCGGGAATGTCACCTGCTGCATGGTGTAGCCTTCGTAGTAATGGAAGCGTCCTTGCATGGCCAGCACCTGTTTGCCGCCCAGTTGTCCGCAGATGAAATTACCCTTATGGCCTGTGGCAGTCGATTTCACGAAATTGGGGATTTCATGATAGGGGATAATGGTCGGCGATTCAATCTGTTCGGCCAAAGCTCCCAGACCGCTTCCTAAGATGATAGCTGTTTCAGGGTTACCACTGATACAGGCTCTTAGACATGACGCGGTTTCTGCATATAAATCATTTATCTCTTTCATATCTCTCTACATTATTATATTATCGATACTCAATTATTCATTCTTCATCCTTCATCCTTTGCCACATGCCTCTTCCTTATTTTCGTTGTCGAGCCATCAGGTCGTAGGCGATTTGTGCTGCCTTTTCCATAATCTCTTCTTCGCCATCCACATGTTTACCCTCCATCAGAATCTTTCCGTCGCAGATCACTGTGTCAACGCAGCTTCCGTTGGCGGCATACACCAAGTTGGATACGAAGTTGAAGTTGGGCGTGAATGCCGGTGTTTTCAAGTCGATCAGGCACAAGTCGGCCCGATACCCCTCTTTGATTACTCCCGTTTTCAAGCCCAAGATGGCCGCACCATCGGCTGTTGCCGTGCGGAAGATCTCGTCGGCCGTCAACACTTCGGGATCTTTGCGCCACGCCTTGCCCAATAGCGACGCCAGCTTCATTGCTTCAACCATATCGAGATTGTTGGAAGAGGAACAGCCGTCTGTGCCCAGACCTACTTCTACTCCGGCCTGCTTCATCTCTTTATATTTGAAGTGGATGCCCGAAGCTAACTTCATGTTTGAGGCGGGATTGTGCACCACCTTCACACCATGATCGGCCAATATCTGTATCTCTTCGTCATCAATATAGATGCCGTGTGCCACTATGAGGCGTGGCGAGAGCACTCCCAACTGGTGGAGATAGCGCACGGGTGAGCAGCCAAATTGTTTGATAGAGTTTTCTACTTCGCCTTCTGTCTCAGATAGATGCAGGTGTATCTGCACCTGGCGTTCGGCAGAGAACCGGTCGATCCATTGCAACAATGCACCCGAAGCGGTGTAGATGGCATGCGGACCGATGGCATAGGTGATACGGTTGCTATAGCGATCCATCTCTCCAAACAGCTTCAGGTTATGAGTTTTACACTTCTCGGCCAGTTCGGGTTTGAACTGGTCGAAGCAGACTCTCGACAATACACCGCGTATGCCCATCTCTTCAACAGCTTCGGCCGTGGCATGAAACTTCTTATACATGTCGAAAAAGGTGGTTGTTCCCGTCTTGATCATCTCCAGACAGGCCAGTTTGGCACCCCAATAGACATCTTCGTGGGTCAGCTTCGCCTCGTTGGGCCAAATCTTCTGTTCGAGCCAAGGCATCAATGCCATGTCATCGCCAAATCCGCGGAACAACGTCATCGCCGCATGGGTGTGCATATTCACGAATCCGGGAATCAGGGCTTTCTGGTGGGCATCTATAACACGGTCGGCCTCAACATCAATCTTCTCAGCAATCTGCTTGATATAGCTACCTTCGAGAAGTACATCTTTCGGTGCACCCTCAAGCAGAGCTCCCTTAATCAAAATCTTCATATCTCTCTTTATACGCTATACTTCTTTTTTATTTATAGAGACGATAGAATTCGGCAACCGACTCGATACCTTTCAGGAAGATATCCAGACGCTGGCTTTCGTTGGGCGAGTGGATGGCATTCTGCTCAAGACCAAAGCCCATCAATACTGTTTTGATACCCAATATCTGTTCGAAGGTAGAGATGATAGGAATACTGCCACCACGGCGCACGGCCAACGGTTTCTTTTCGAAGGCTATGCCAACAGCTGTTTCGGCAGCCTGATAAGCCGGCAAATCAATAGGGCATACATAGCCCTGACCACCGTGGCTCGGTGTAATCTTCACGCGCACATAGTCGGGAGCAACCTGATTCATATAGTCTTCAAACATTTGGGAAATCTTCTCATGGTCTTGATGAGGCACCAGTCGGCATGACACCTTGGCATAGGCTTTTGAGGGCAACACCGTCTTACTGCCTTCGCCAATGTAGCCGCCCCAAATACCACAGATGTCGAACGATGGGCGACAGCTGTTGCGTTCAAGGGTTGAATATCCCTTTTCGCCAAACAGCGCATCCACATCAATAGCCTGTCTGTATTTAGCATCGTCAAACGGGATTTGGGCAATCATCTCGCGTTCGGCAGCCGATACCTCTTCTACATCGTCATAGAATCCGGGGATAGTGATGCGTCCGTCGGCATCAACAATGTCTGCCATCAGCTTACACAATACATTGATCGGGTTGGCAACGGCTCCGCCGAAGTGGCCTGAGTGCAGGTCGCGGTTCGGGCCGGTCACCTCTACTTCCCAATAGGCAAGGCCTCGCAAACCGGTTGTCAGCGAGGGTGTCTCTGCGCTGACCATGCTGGTGTCTGAGACCAATATCACATCGGCCTTCAGCAGCTCTTTGTGCTCGCGGCAGAAGGCGTCGAGACTGGGTGAACCAATCTCTTCTTCTCCTTCGAAGATAAACTTCACGTTGCATTGGAGCAGTCCCTCTTTCAAGGCTGTCTCAAAACCCTTTACCTGGATCATTCCCTGGCCCTTGTCGTCATCGGCACCGCGGGCCCAGATGCGTCCGTCGCGGATTTCCGGCTCAAACGGATTGCTCTTCCACAACTCCAGCGGTTCCACCGGCATCACATCATAGTGGGAATACACCAATACGGTGGGCGCATCCGGCGATACCATCTTCTCGGCATAGACAACAGGGTTACCCTTTGTCGGCATCACGACGGCTTTGTCGGCTCCGGATGATAGCAAAAGCTCTACCCAACGCTGGGCACAATGCTCCATGTCGGGTTTATTCTCCATCTTGGCACTGATTGACGGGATACGGATCAGAGTGAATAACTCTTCCAAAAAGCGATCTTTATTCGCTTCGATATACGATTTGACTGACATCTTGATTCTTTATTTAGTTTTCAGCCAAAGATAATAGCTTTGACTGTATTCTGCAAGTTCAAACTCATAGAAGCGTGGGCGAGAGTCGGTCTTTTTTTATCTCCGAATCGGGTTTAACCCAAAAGATGTGTGTTCCCTATCTTGGAGCGCCGGAAAAGAAGTTGTGGAAAAAGAGCAGCTGATACAAGATAGAGTTGCGCCAATAGGCATTGTTGTGTTCGCCTGGGCGTACCAGAAAATCGTGGTCAATCTTATATTCGAGCAGCTTTCGGTGGAAATTCTCGTTCACCTCATAAAAGAAGTCGCTATAGCCACAGTCGAAGATAATGGCCAAGTCGCCGTTTTGCAGGCGGTCTATCTGGTTGATGACGGTATGCTCTTCCCACACCTCGCGGTTGTCACATTTCTTGCCCAACTGTTTGGCCATCTCCCAGTTGTTGGGAAACGGACGGATATCCAAGCCTCCACTGGTGCTTCCTACGGCACCAAACAGCTCTTTGTGGCGGAATGCCAACCACATAGCTCCGTGGCCGCCCATGCTCAGACCGGTTATGGCGCGTCCCTTCTTGCTTTTACGGGTTGCATAGTGGTTGTCGATATAGCTCACCAGTTCTTGGGCTATAAAGGTCTCGTAGCGCATAGAGGCATTCTTGGGGCTGTCCCAATACCAGCTGTTCTCGCCATCGGGACAAACTATCATCATGCCATATTGTTCGGCGATTGCGGGCAGGTCGGGGCGGATGTTGATCCATGATTTCTCATTGCCGCTATATCCGTGTAACAGATAGGTCACGGGCAGGTCGCTCTTGACCCGTTCGGGCGTAATCACTATCACGCTGATCTTTTTGTTCATGGATGCACTATAAACAGCCAGTGTATCAACGATGGCGGCCTGCATTGTCCAGGTCAGACAAAGCAACAGGGCCAGGAGGAATGTCTTTTCTTTCATGCTATTTGAGGAACGGTGTGGAATGGTTTCTTTATAAAAAAGAGAGGAGCAGTGTCGGAATATATCCATTTCCGTCCGGCTCCTCTCTTTAATAAGGTATAGTCAAAAAAAGATATTTTCTTTTTCTGCTAATTAGTAAGCTCTTGCGAACAATACACGGCGAGCCGACGGCTTACCGGTTACCATACATGTGCCCGGAGTAGTGTCGCCTTCCAAAGGAATACAACGGATTGTTGCCTTTGTCTCGTTCTTGATCTTCTCTTCTGTTTCCGGAGTGCCATCCCAATGAGCCATGATGAAGTAGCCCTGTTCGATCTTCTCTTTAAACTCGTCGTAAGTGTCTACGCAGATGGTGCGTGATTCGCGGCGGTCGAGAGCCTTCTTGAAGATGTTTTTCTGAATCTCTTCCAACAGGTTCTTTACATACTCTTCGATGCCGTCGCATGACAAGGTCTCTTTTTCCAATGTATCACGGCGCATCACCTCGATAGTGTTGTTTTCCATGTCGCGTCCGCCCATAGCCAGACGAACCGGAACACCCTTCAGTTCATATTCGGCAAACTTCCATCCCGGCTTGCGGTTATCGGCGTCGTCAAACTTCACAGAGATGCCCATAGACTTCAGTTTGGCAACGATGCCTGCTACCTTTTCGCTGATCTGAGCCAGCTGCTCCATGCTACGGTAGATAGGAATGATAACCACCTGGATTGGAGCCAAATGAGGAGGAAGTACCAAACCGTTGTCATCGGAGTGAGACATGATTAATGCACCAACCAAACGAGTAGAAACGCCCCAAGAGGTTGCCCAAGCATAGTCGGTCTTTCCCTCTTTGTCGATAAATGTTACATCGAAAGCCTTACCGAAGTTCTGACCCAAGAAGTGAGAAGTTCCGGCCTGCAAAGCCTTGCCATCTTGCATCATGGCTTCGATGGTGTAAGTATCCAACGCACCGGCAAAGCGTTCGCTAGCTGATTTCACGCCTCGTATCACCGGCATAGCCATATAGTTTTCAGCAAAGTCGGCATAGACCTGCTGCATCTTCTTAGCTTCAACCTCTGCCTCTTCGCGAGTAGCATGAGCGGTGTGGCCTTCTTGCCATAAGAACTCGGCTGTACGCAAGAACAGACGTGTGCGCATTTCCCAACGCATCACGTTTGCCCATTGGTTACACAAGACAGGCAGGTCGCGGTATGAGTGAATCCAGTTTTTATAAGTATTCCAGATAATTGTTTCAGAAGTGGGGCGTACAATCAATTCCTCTTCCAACTTAGCAGCAGGGTCAACAACAACACCTGTTCCGTCATGGTTGGTTTTCAATCGATAGTGAGTAACGACAGCACATTCTTTTGCAAAACCCTCTACGTGTTCAGCTTCTCTACTCAAGAATGATTTCGGGATCAACAAGGGGAAGTAAGCGTTTACATGACCTGTTTCTTTAAACATATCGTCTAATATGCGCTGCATCTTTTCCCAGATTGCATAGCCATACGGCTTGATCACCATACAGCCACGAACGGCAGAATTCTCTGCAAGGTCTGCCTTGATTACCAAATCTTGATACCATTGAGAATAGTTTACGCTTCTCGAGGTAAGTTCTTTCAACTCTTTTGCCATTTCTTTATATTATATATATGTGTATTCTTACTATTTAAGCGGTGTGCCTACGGATTTTGACGCACCTTTGCTCTATTCAAATAAAGGACAAAGATAAGAATATTTTTGTGAATTTTTGGTCATAACCCTTTTCTCTTTCTCTTTTCTTTGTTTCCTTATATTATCAGGCGGTGTGCCATCAATCGTTTTGGCTATTTGCCGGCATGCTGGATTATCCAAAGATAGAGCTTCCAATTGTCGTGCTTGATGCAATTTTAATACGATATTTATATTGATCCCGCTATGTTGATGCAGCATAGCGACAGCTGCTTTTTTACACATACCGACAGCGATGGACGGAAGAAATAGTTATTGTAATTTAACCGGTTTGTTATTTATCAAAAACAGGTAACAAATCCGTTAGAAACTACGGGCAACTTCGTTGGAATTGACGGATGAGTCTGCCTCGGACCAAATGTGCTTGAAAAAGAGGCTATAGGCTCTTTTTCAAGGGTCTATAGACTTTTCGGAATTAGTCTATAGACTTTTCGAAATTAGTCTATAGACTTTCCGAAAAAAGGGTAGGGACTTTTTTGAAAATGGGTAGGCACTCCGTTCGGATTGAGTAGGCACTCCGTTGGAATTGGATAGGCACCCAATTTTCGGAAATAGACTACTCCTTTTTGACGGGGTTAATGATCTTTTGCCTGTCTGTTTGCTTATTGTATTTTTTTTTGGTGTGATAAGTGTAAACTGCCAAGTTCTTTTATGTTTTTCAGCAAACGACACGACGGTGTGTCATCCTTGCAAACGGCGGCGTTACTTTCGGAATTTGACCTCAGTTATTTATACCAGTAAATTTCTCTGTCGGTCTCATCCTCGGCACCCCAGCATTTTGCTAATTCTGACGCACCTTTAGAGGCTGCATCCAAATAGTTATTTTGATATAGTCTCAGAAGTTTATCTTGGGTAAACGAGATTGCATCAATCCTGTTTGTGTTCTCAAACAATTGGCAGAAAAGAGGTTTACGGTCTGATAGAAAGCCAATAAGTCGGCGACGCTTTGGCATTAATATGCTGTACAGCATATTTAATATAATTTTACAGACAATTATTTTGTTTAAAAATAACCCTTTTTTATATTTGGTTCAAATCTGGAACAATATTTCAAATATGGAAAGAGGGAGTTCAAATATGGAAAAGCCGGAAGAAAATTATAAAGTTCCGAATTTGGAAAAAGGCATAGCTGTATTGGAGTATCTTTCCCTTAATAATCAGGGTAAGACGCTGCAGGAGATCAAGAGTGACTTGGAAATCTCGCAGACCACAGCCTACCGTATTTTGAACACGTTGGTCCGTTTGGATTATTTGTTTTATAATGATGAAACCAAACGCTACAGGCTTTCCAGGAAATTATTAACTTTGGGTTTCAGGTCTTTGAATGAGCATAATCTGTTGGAGACCGTGTTGCCGCACTTGCGCGAATTGCGCGACAGAGTGAGAGAGACCGCCTGCTTTGGCGTGTTGGGCAACGAGAAAGGAATCTTTATCGAGCAGGCTCAAGGACATCACACCTTTCGCTTTGTGTTGTCGCCGGGCAAGCCTTTTGAGTTGCACTGTTCGGCTCCGGGCAAAGCCATCATGGCGTTTTTGCCCAATACAGTGCGCGACCGTTATTTGACCTATATGAACTATGTCAGCTATAACAGCCGTACGATCACGACAGAAGAGGCTTATTTGAAGGAGTTGGAAAAGGTAAGAAAATGGGGGTATGCCATCGATAACGAAGAGGAGTTGAATGGCGTGATTTGTATCGGTGCTCCCATATTCAACTATACAGGTTATCCTTGTGGGGCTATCTGGATCTCAGGACCGAAAGACCGTTTGCCTAAGGAGGTGATTCGTACAACGTCGGAATGTATATTGGAAATAGCCAGATGTATTTCAGCTGAACTGGGATATAGCAAGGCTCAAAAAGGCTTAGAAAAATATAATAACCATGAACATAAGAAGATATTTGTTTAAGAACTCATTGGTGGCATGTCTTGCCAGCTGTTGCATCTCTTGGGCATCAGCCGGTAAACCGCCGTTCTTCACTACGGGGATAGTGTTGACTGAAAAAGGTGAGATGGTTTTAACGCAGAAAGGAACTAAACGAGTTGATATTTTTTCTTCGGATGGAAAGACTTTGCAGCGTTCGTTTCCGGTAGAAGATGTGCCTACGGGCATTTTACTGGATAAAGACAAGGCATACGTGACGACTTTTGAGGCAACTGGTCGTCTGCTGGTGATGTCGTTGGAGACCGGACGAGTGGAGGCTTCTATTCCAACCGGATCGGGTGCATGCCATCCGATGATGGGACCGGATAAAAAGCATCTATATGTATGTAACCAGTTCTCAAATACGGTGGTCGAGATAGACCTTGAGCAGCGCAAGGTGGTGCGTAAGGTGCAGGTGCTGCGCGAACCACGTTCGGCCGTCTTCAGCAAGGATGGTAAATATATGTATGTGACCAACTTCTTGCCGGCCCAGCGTGCCGATGTGGATTATGTGGCCGCTTGTGTTTCCGTGATTGATATGAAAGACTTCACGAAGGTGAAGGATATACAGCTGGCCAATGGCAGTAATGCTGTGCGTGGCATCTGCATCAATCCGGATGGTAAATATATATATGTATCACACAACTTGGGACGCTTTGCCGTGCCCACCTCACAGTTGCAGCAGGGATGGATGAACACCAGCGCATTCAGTGTGATCAATACCGAGACACAGTCGTTTGAGGGAGCTGTTATTGTGGATGAGCCGGAGCGAGGAGCCGCCGGAATCTGGAGCATTGCCTGCAACGATCAGTCTATCTTTATCTCACATTCGGGAACGCATGAGGTGAGTGTGATCGACCAGAAGGCTATGCTTGAAAAGCTGGAAGCCTATCCCGATAAGAGCGTGTTGGATTATGACTTGAATTTCCTTTACGGTCTGCGTCAGCGTGTGCCTTTGCAGGGCAACGGACCGCGTTGTATGGTGTTGCAGGGAGAGAAACTATTGGTGCCGACCTATTTTGCTGATGTCTTGAACATTGTCGATGTCAACACGTTGCAGGTGGATGCGGTAGTGATGAATCCGGACCGTGAAGAGAGTATCGAGAATAGAGGAGAACGCTACTTCAACGATGCAGCCAATTGCTTTCAGAACTGGCAGAGCTGTAACGGATGTCATCCGGGTGACGCACGTTCCGACGGTATGAACTGGGACTTGATGAACGACGGTGTGGGCAATCCCAAGAACTGTAAGAGTCTTGTGTTGAGCCATGTGACGCCACCATCCATGATTTCGGGTATCCGTGCGTCTGCAGAGATTGCCGTGCATGCCGGATTCAAGTATATCCAGTTTTTCGACATAGAAGAGGAACATGCCAACTGTGTGGATGCCTACTTGAAATCATTGCAGCCGGTGCCCAGTCCATTCCTCGTAAACGGAGAGTTGTCGGAAAAGGCAAAGGCCGGACGAAAGGTATTTGATAAACTGGGCTGTGGCGAGTGTCATAGCGGACCCTATTATACAGACCTGAAGATGCACCGTATAGGCGATGACATCGAGTTTGAAGAGGGTTGGGACACACCCACTTTGCGCGAAGTATGGCGCACAGCGCCCTATCTGTTCGACGGACGAGCCGCTACGATGGAAGAGGTATTCAGTGTGCATAAACATGGCATCGAGAAGAAGGTGTCAAAGAAAGAGATTGAAGAATTGACGGAATATGTAAACTCATTATAAGGAGGCAGGGAGAGATGAATTATTGCGATAAGATACGTTATCATATCTATATAACAGAGCTGGATGAATTCTCGGTGATGGTGGACCGTTTGTTGGCCCAGCTTCCCGAGGAGGAGGTGATTCTGCGCCTCTCTTTCTTCGGAACGCCTTCGTCAAATGAGGAGTATGTGTCTCGCAAGATCCGTTTGCGCGAGAAGATCCGTCGTCGCTATCTCAATTGTGAGCCGGCTTTGAGCTATGTCTCACAGCCTCCATTGAATGCACCGCTGATTATGGAGGTGCATAGCATCGTGCCGGAAGAGAAAGACCGCATCACATTCCGTCATCATAAGGGCTTGCCCTATGTAGTGCTTGAGAATGAAGATGCCCGCATCTTATATGCCGGAGGTTTTCAGGGCGATGTCATCAACTTCAAGGTGGAACAGCAGGCCGGTGAGGTGTTTCGTCTGCTGACAGAGGTGCTTCGTTTAGAGGGATTCCCGATGAACACTATTGTGCGTCAGTGGAACTATATCGAGCGTATCACCAGTTTTGACGGAACCGACCAGCATTATCAGTCGTTCAACAATGCCCGTTCGGAATACTATGGACAGGTGATATGGGACAACGGTTATCCGGCAGCCACCGGCATCGGAGCCAATCTGGGAGGCGTGTTGAGTGATGTGGATGCAGTTGTGTTCCATCGTCCGGAGTGTTATGCTACGCCTATCGACAATAAACTGCAGGTGGCTGCACATGCCTATTCAAGCCAAGTGTTGGAGGAAGCCCGACAGAAGAAGACAACGCCTAAGTTTGAGCGGGCCAAAAGCATCACCTTCGACGGACGCCGGCTGATCTATATCTCGGGAACTGCCGCTATCCGTGGAGAAGAGAGCTTGGTTGGAGTGGGACTGGAACGTCAGCTCCATATCACAATGGAAAATATAGCCGAACTGATAGGTGAAGCCCAGTTGAAGATGCTAAGAGTTTATCTGAAGCATAAGTCGGACTATAAGGAGGCAGAAAGATTGATGAACAGCTATCAGCTGGATATTCCCATTTCGTATATGTGGGCCGATGTGTGTCGCGACGAGCTGTTGATAGAGATTGAGGGTGTTGCCATACAGTAAAGTTTAGAAAGAAAACAGAATAATAATTACTAACAACAAATACACAAAAAAGATGAAAAAAGGATTTAACATGAAAGCCTCTGCATTAGGCTTGGTATTATGCTCATTGGTAGCTTGTTCAGGAAACACAGCAAGTCATGAAGGATGTGGCAAAGAGTCTTGCGATGGTAGCGGTAACCACTCTGCTTCATGCGATGTAACAGGTCATGATGGTTGTGAACATCATTCTAAAACAAATAAAGATATGAAGTATTCTAAGAAGTACACAAACGCTGATTTTTACAAAGATGGTAAATTCCAGCAGGATGTTGCTATGGCAGCAATGAAAGATATGTTCGCTTTCTACGGTGTTCCATTCACTGAATTGATGGCTAAAGATATGTGGGTGACAGACTTTGGCTTGGGCGATTTCGAGAATGTAGGTATGGGCGGTATCTTCTGGATCAACGATCCTGAATATAAATATTTCGCTCACGCTATCTATCTGTTGCCGGGTCAGATGATTCCTGAACATGCACACGTGGCAACAGACTTCCCGGCTAAGCATGAATCATGGATGGTTGAGAAAGGTTGGGTTTACAACTTCTCAGAAGTAGGAGAGGAAACACCTGATGCTCCGGCTATCCCGGCTGGTCACGGTCCTATCAAGAGCAAGAACTTCGTTGTTCAGCATGTAGGAGATGTGTTGCGCTTGAAACAATTGGGAACATTCCACTTCATGATGGCCGGTCCGGAAGGAGCTATCGTTGACGAATGGGCATGTTATCACGACAATGCCGGTCTTCGTTTTACAAATACAAAAGCCTCTCTCTAAATTAGACGTCGTTGTTAACGCCTTAAATTTGAACAGATGAACAAATATTTTGTAATGGTATCACTCCTGTTGTCCTCTTCCTTCATGCTTTCGGCTGCTCCGAAGCAGAAGAAGGTGGATAACTGGATTGATGCTTCTGTGAAACAGAAATCGGAACTGCGTGCGACTTTGCAGAAGGCCCATATGCCGATAGAGTCTGTCTGGATGAAAGCCAAGCAGAAAGCAGCTCCGATTGGTGCAGATGTGACCGGACTGGAAAAGCTTGTCCTGGTTACAGCTGGCGGTCCTGATGGAACTGATTGGGACTGGGGAACTTGGGCGAATGCACGTTTGATTAAGGCTGATGGCAGTTCTGTGTGGTTGGATGAGCTGGATCCCGAATATTGGGTGTCTGGTTCCGGTCAGATTCGCAAGAATGAAGATTTGTATGGCAACCCTTTGCTGATTGGCGGAAAAAAATATGACCATAGCGTTCTTTGCCATGCCAATGGCGTGATGGTCTATAATCTCGGAAAGGAATATGTTCGCTTCGAAGCAGAAGTGGGTCTGGCCGATCAGTCAACAGTTGGCAGCGTCTTTTTCCGTATCATGAATGTCTTCCCCAAGGCCGAGGCGGCTGCTTTGTTGCAGTCTTATCCGAAAGATCTGGGTGCATTTAATGCCAATATCGATGGCTTGGAAAACTGGCTGACTGCAGCGGATGCTTCTGCCGAGAAAGGGGTGGTATTGAACATTGCTTCCCGTCTGAAAGATCCCTCTTTTGTCAAGAGTGCTGTCAAGACTATCGAGGCAGAGAAAGATCTGGATGCACAGATTCGTGCCTATCTGGGTCTGTATGAAAAGGTGCAGCGTATCAGCAATCTGCAGGACGATTTGAGCTGGCTCAACATAGAGGCAGTTCGTTTGGCCTTTGCCGACATGAAGAAGCTGAAAGACTTTGATGCGGCAAAATATCAGCCTATGATGGACGAGCTGGAACAGCTGGTCAAGAAGGGCTTCTCCAATATCTATTCAGGTGATGATGCAGCTTTGGCTCAGGCCGAAAAAGCTGTCTCTTTGAAACGCTCTATTCTGTTGGCCAATCCATTCCTGGATGGCGACAAGGTGGTTGCCAGCCGCTTCAAGCTGGGCGTGAATGCTCATAAGGCAATGGCTCCGCAGCTGGGAACACAGGCCAACAACTGGAGTAACCAGGAATCAGCCAACCGTTCAGGCTTTGATGCAGAGATTGTTGAGTTGAGCAATTTGCGTGGCGACGTCAAGGTGCGCACCGTTTATAAGCCCGACAACTCCTCTTCTGTGGCTGACCTGAAGTTGCATTGGGATGGCGACCGTGTGATGTTTACCAAGACTCAGGCCGACAAGCGCTGGAATGTCTATGAGGTGAAGCTTGACGGCACAGGTTGCAAGCCTATGGTGGAATGTGCTGAGCCGGACTTGGAGTTTTATGATGGTACCTATTTGCCGGATGGCCGTGTGATTGCTGTGTCAAACGTAGGTTATCAGGGCGTGCCTTGTGTAAGCGGTGACGATCCCGTGGGCAACATGATGATCTATAACCCGAAAGACAAGAGTCTGCGCCGATTGACTTTTGACCAGGATGCCAACTGGAATCCGGTGATTACACATAACGGCAAGGTGATGTACACCCGTTGGGAATACACAGACTTGACACACTATTATACACGTATCGTGATGACGATGAATCCGGATGGTACGGAGCAGAAGGCCTTGTTTGGTAGCGGTTCTATGTTCCCGAACAGTACGTTTGACATTCAGCCATTGCCCGGACATTCATCAGCATTTGTCGGTATTATCTCGGGCCACCATGGTATTGCCCGTTCAGGCCGTCTGGTTCTGTTCGATCCGACCAAGGCTCGTAAGGGTGCAGCCGGCATGTTGCAAGAGATTCCTTACCGCAACCGTCCGATCGTAGAAGAGATCAAGGATGAGCTGGTGAATGGTGTATGGCCTCAGTTTATCAAACCGACTCCGCTGAGTGACAAGTATTTCTTGGTGGCTGCCAAGTTGAACCCTCAGGATTTGTGGGGTATTTATCTGGTCGATGTGTTTGACAACGTGACTTGCCTGCAGAAGGTTGAAGGCGAGGGCTATATCAGCCCGATCGTTGTACGCAAGAGCAAGACACCTCCGCTGATTCCCGACCGCGTTAAGCTGAATCAGAAAGAGGCCACGGTATTTATTCAGGACATCTATGAGGGAGAAGGCTTGAAGGGTGTTCCTCGTGGCAAGGTGAAAGCTTTGCGTCTGCATGCGTATGAATATGCCTATCTGAAGACAACATCCGATCACAACTGGCAAGGTATCCAGAGCGGTTGGGACATCAAGCGTCTGTTGGGAACTGTTCCCGTTGAGGAGGATGGTTCTGCTATCTTTAAGATTCCGGCAAATACTCCGATCTCTATCCAGCCGATTGGCGAAGACGGTGCCGCTATCCAGTGGATGCGTAGCTGGCTGACCGGTCAGCCGGGTGAGGTTGTCTCTTGTGTGGGTTGTCACGAAGACCAGAATCAGATTGCCATCCCGAAGCGTGTGATCGCTTCTAAGAAGGCTCCGGTCTCTATCACTCCTCCGGAAGGTGGTGTGCGTTCATTTACCTATGACCTGGAAATTCAGCCGATACTCGACCGTGCTTGTATCGCGTGTCACAATGGTGAAGGCAAGGCCTTTGACCTGCGTGCCGGTGCGAAGGATGAGCGTGGCTACGGTCCTTCTTACCTGAACTTGCATCCTTATGTGCACCGTCAGGGTGGCGAAGGCGATATGGCTGTGTTGTATCCGTATGAATATCACCCCAACACCAGTGAGCTGGTTCGTCTGCTGAAGAAGGGCCATCACAATGTGAAGCTGACTGACAAGGAGTGGAAGACCTTATATAACTGGATCGACTACAATGCACCCGACAAGGGTTATTTCAATGCGAATGTGATTTCTAAGGATGTGATTCCTTATCAGGGTTATGACCAGATAGCACGTCGTATCGAATTGACCAATAAGTATGCCAACGGTGCGGGCGTTGATTGGAAGAAAGAGATTGCCGACTATGCTTCATATTTGAAGGGCAAAGGCGAGATCAAGCCGGAAATGCCGGCTGCAGAGGCTCCGGTCAAGGAGAAAAAACTGAAGGTGAAGAACTGGCCGTTCGATGCTGAGGCTATTAAAGGTATGTTGGCTAAGGAGACAGAGACTCGCAAAGAGGTAGAATTGGCTCCGGGCGTGAAGATGACCTTTGTACGCATTCCGGCCGGAGAGTTCGTGATGGGTAGCTATCACGGTGAACCGGATGCTCGTCCTACTACGAAGGTGAAGATCAAGAATGCCTTTTGGATGGGAGAGTTGGAGGTGACAAACCAACAGTTCAACACCTTCTTCCCCGATCACTTCAGCCGCTATATGGACCAGCAGTGGAAGGACCATGTGAACCAGGGTTATCCTGCCTTTAAACCGGAACAGCCCGTGATTCGTGTAAGCTATGAAGAGGCAGTTGCTTTCTGTCAGAAGCTGAGCGAAAAGACAGGCTTGCATGTTACATTGCCGACCGAGGCTCAGTGGGAATGGGCTTGTCGTGCCGGTAGTGATCAGGACTTCTGGTATGGCAATATGAACGCCGACTTCGGCAAGATGGAGAACTTGGCAGACGAGACAACCAATCTGTTTGCCGTGAGTGGTGTCGATCCACAGCCGATGCCTAAGGGTTCATACTGGTATAAATATTATACCTTCCTGCCTAAGGTTGAGAGCGTGAATGACGGCAACCTGATTCAGGTAGGAGGTAAAGTATATCAGGCCAACCCGTTCGGCTTGTATAACATGCATGGTAATGTGGCTGAGTGGACACGTTCAGACTATGTGCCTTATCCTTATAGCGAAGAGCCTAAAGTAACATCAGAATATAAGGTGGTTCGTGGTGGTTCATTCATCGAGCGTCCGAAATATTCTGCCGCTTATACTCGTAAGGGCTATTATCCGTTCCAGCGAGTATTTAATGTAGGCTTCCGTGTAGTGATTGAAGACTAACATTCCCTTATCATAGCAGCCGCTATCGCTTCCGATAGTCTAAACGGCCCGTTGGGGCGGTGGCGGCAGCTTTCTGCTATTTGTAAGTACAACGACAAGTGATTCGATGAAAGTAAAACTTGAAAAATACATCTCCTCTTACGTGACGACCATCGTCCTTTTGCTGATCTATGCCTTGGGGTTGGCTATCGCTACTTTTATTGAAAAGTATTGGGGCACTGCCGTGGCTAAATCGGTCATCTATTATTCTCCGCTATTCTTTCTTCTGCAACTGGGCATGGTGGCTAATTTTCTGGCCATCGTGAAGAAGCATCATCTGATCCGGTGCAAAAGATGGAGCTTGCTGGTTGTACACTTCTCTTTTATTGTAATCCTTTTAGGTGCGCTGGTCTCACATATCTGGGGTGAAGAGGGCATTCTTCATCTGCGTGAGGGCGAATCAAGCGACCGTATAATGGTCCGTTCGGCAGAACAGACCACCTATCATACACTGCCTTTTTCTGTTGAACTGGTGAAATTTACCTTAACACGCTATCCCGGATCGGCCAGTCCTTCGGCTTATGAAAGCGAGCTGTTGGTCCATGTGGATGGCGAAACGCTCCATGAGCGGGTGTATATGAATAACGTATTGGATGTAAAGGGCTATCGATTCTTTCAAGCCTCTTATGATCCGGATGAGGCGGGAACCGTCTTATCGGTCAACCGGGATGTGGCCGGACGCTGCATCTCTTATGCCGGCTATTTCTTATTGACAGTGGGGCTGCTGCTCTGTTTCTTCGATAAGAACTCACGCTTCGCCTATCTGAGCCGACGGCTCAAGTCGATGGGAAAGGCCTCTTTGTTGTGTCTGTTGTTTGCCTCTCCTGTGTGGGCAAATGATAAGGCGAATGATATGCGTGAAGTGGTGCAGCGTTATCCCATCAGCAAGGAGCATGCTGCCAAGTTCGCCACATTGCCTGTGCAGTCCGGCAACGGACGAATGCTTCCCGTTAACAGCTTCTCGTCAGAAGTGTTGCGTAAACTGTATAAAGAAGACACCTTCGGACAGCTGAACTCCGATCAGTTTCTGCTGAGTCTGTTGGCTATGCCCGATATGTGGATTCAGGTGCCTTTGATTGCATTGGGCAATAATGATTTGGCCGACTATTATAACCTTTCGCGCGACATCTGTTCTTATAGCGAAATGTTTGATGCAGACGGACAGTATAAGTTGCAGGCCAAGCTAGACGAAGTCTATGGCAAGATAGCAACAATGCGTACCCGTTTCGACAAAGACCTGCTGAAGCTCGATGAGCAGGTGAATATATTGTATCAGTTGCTCAATCGTCAGCTGTTGAACCTGTTTCCTTTGGAGCAGGATGCCCATCATAAATGGTATGCTGCGGGCGACGATCTGTCCGTTTTCAGTGGCAAAGATTCTCTGTTTGTCTCACATATCATGGACTGGTATCTGTCTGAGGTGAACCAGGCACTGAAGAGTGGAGACTGGGCAAAGCCCAATGAAATAGTGGAGATGATTGCCATCTATCAGCAGGCAAAGAATACCGGTCTGGATATCCGTCCGGAGAAGATGGAGGCCGAGATACAATACAACCGGTTGGATGTGTTCCGTCAGTGCAAGAAGGGATATCTTATTTTGGGCGGATTGTTGCTGCTCTTCTCTTTTGTCTCGTTCTTGCGTAGAGAGAGACAACTTCCCTATGTGAGAGTGTTGTTGGTCGTAGGCATCATTGCCACCTTTGCCTTCCATATGTATGGCATGGGCATGCGATGGTACATTGCTGGTTATGCGCCTTGGAGCAACTCTTATGAGACCATGGTCTATGTTTCTTGGGCCACTGTGTTGGCCGGACTGCTGTTTATGCACCGTAATGCGATGGTGTTGGCTTTGGCAACCCTGTTTGGTGGAGTCATTCTCTTTGTCTCGGGTTTGAACTGGATGGATCCGGAGATCAGTCCATTGGTGCCTGTGCTGAAATCGCCTTGGCTGATGTTTCATGTGGCAGTGATTGTGGCAGCCTATGGATTCTTTGGCATTTCCTGTCTGATAGGATTGATGAATATGATTCTGATCAGTCTGTTGGGAGCGAAGAACCGTCTGACCTTGAAGCTACGTATCGAAGAGCTGACCCTTGTGAATGAGATGGCTTTGTGGATTGGTCTGGCCTTGATGACCATTGGTACTTTTCTGGGTGCAATCTGGGCCAACGAGTCGTGGGGGCGCTATTGGGGTTGGGATCCGAAAGAGACCTGGGCATTGATAACGATGGTGGTTTATGCCGTAGTGTTGCATCTGAGACTGATCCCGTCTTGTAAAAACATGTGGCTGTTCAACTTTTTGTCGGTCTTTTCATTTACATCGGTATTGATGACCTTTTTCGGTGTCAATTATTTCCTGAGTGGCATGCATTCTTATGGGCAGAATGACCAGGTAAATGGGATATTTATTTATCTTTATGCATCGGTAATCATTGTGACCCTATTAGGCGTGAAATCTTGTCTGAAATACCGTAGAGAGATAGTAAACAAAGTGGATTAATATAAAACAATACGTTTAACATTATAATTGAGAGAAATCATGAGAACATTTAATCATGTAGGAATTATCACTTCAGAGCAGTTGGAAGGAGCTATGTTTAATGAAGGTCTGAATGTCTGGCTGACAGACTTCAGCAAGAGCCCGAACAAGATTGAATTCTTGAAGTTCGATGATCCTGCAAAGAGTTGTTTGCCGGAACTGGTCAAATCAAATGGACACATTGCCTACACTGTACCCTCTTTAGAGGAAGAGATACAGGGAAAGAAGGTGATTTTCGGTCCGGTTGTATGTGACGAACATTTGACAATTGCCTTCATCGAAGAAGAGGGAATTGCCATTGAACTTATGGAAATCAAATAATCAGTCTATTAATATATAAATGTATAAAGGAGGAAAATACCATGGCGGATATCAAAACAAAATTCATAAATGACCCCGAACAGATTACACCTGAGTTGTTGGAAGGTTATGTATTGGCTTATAAAGATCAGGTGAAGTTGGGAGGTGATAACATCGTAGTACGCGCAAACCCGAAAAGCGAAGACAAAGTAGCTATTGTTACATTGGGCGGCTCTGGTCATGAACCTGCATTGAGCGGTTTTGTTGGTGAAGGCATGCTCGACTGTTCTGTTGTAGGCGACATCTTTGCGGCTCCTGGTGCACAGCGAGTATTCCAGGCATTGCAGTTGATGAAGCGCGAAGCAGGTATTTTGCTGGTTGTATTGAACCACTCTGGCGACGTGATGAGTGCCAATATGGCTTGTCAGTTGGCGGGTCGTATGGGCATCAAGGTAAAACAGATCTTGACTCACGACGATATCAGTGCAGGTATTGGTGCAGACGACAATGATCGTCGTGGTTTGGCCGGTTGTGTGCCTTTGTATAAGATCTTGGGTGCAGCAGCCGAAGAGGGCAAATCATTGGACGAGCTGATTGAGATTGGCGAACGTTACAACAAGCACGTGGCTACATTGGCTGTGGCTATGCGTTCTTGTACACATCCTCAGAATGGCGGTACTATCACTGATCTGCCGGCAGGCGTGATGGAGATTGGTATGGGTCAGCATGGCGAAGGTGGTGGCGGTCAGAAGCCGTTGGTTTCTGCTGATGACACAGCAGCCGAGATGGTCGATCTGCTTTGCCAGCAGTTGCAGCCTAAGGCCGGAGACAAGATGATGTTGATCATCAACGGTGTGGGTGCTACTACTCACATGGAGCTGAACATCGTCTTCCGCAAGGCTTATAAAGAGTTGGAAGCACGTGGCTTGGAAGTAGTGGAATCTCGTATTCAGGAGATCTTGACTGTGCAGGAACAGGCCGGTTTCCAGATGATCATGGCTATCTTGGACGAAGATCATATCAACTATCTGAAGAATAAACGTTCAAATGCTCCTTATTGGACAACTCTTGGAAAATAAAACTAAATCAAATCGAAGACAGAAATGAAACAGTTGACAATAGATGCGTTCAAGGCAATGCTCGACAATGCTTTGAAACATATTAAAGAACGTGAGGAAGAGTTTTCTAAGCTGGATGCTGTGATTGGCGACGGCGACCACGGAACAGCTATCGTTACAGCCTTTACTGCTATCCATCGTATCGCTCAGAATGGTACTGAGTTTAAAGCGATGTTGGGCGATATGGGCATGGGCGTTATGCTTGAAGTAAGCGGATCAACCAGCACATTGCTGGGTGCATTCTTCTTGGGTATGAGCGACCATGCGACAGGCACCGAGTTGGATGCTGCCGGCGTGAAAGCTATGTTTGCCGGTGGTTTGGCCAATGTGCAGCAGCAGACAAAAGCCCAGAAGGGCGACAAGACGATGATGGATGCCTTGATTCCCGCTGTTGAGGCTATGCAGGCTTGCGATTCCGACGATGTAAAAGTTGTGATGGAAGCAGGCGCCAAGGCTGCTTTGGCAGGTGCTGAATCAACCGTACAGATGAAGGCAAACTTCGGTCGTGCTCGTAACTACGGTGAGCGTTCTATTGGTTTTGCTGATAGTGGCGCAACCTCTTGGAGCTGTATGTTCGCTTCTTTTGCAGAAGCTTTATAAATTGTATAATCTAAATAGAAAGAATTATGGCAGATATGGATGGCTTCAGAGAAGCCAATGATTTCGGTTTTGGAAAAAAGGTTCAGAATGATAGTTTCCATGTAAAGGGAGCATCTAATTATTCTTGGGGTATGAAAGATCGTTTGTCTCGCATCTTCAACCCGAAGACAGGTCGTTCTGTTATGTTGGCATTCGACCATGGTTTTATCATGGGACCGACATCCGGTTTGGAACGTATCGACCTGAACATTGTACCGTTGGCACAATATGCCGACTGTCTGATGTGTACTCGTGGTATTCTACAGACTTCTATTCCGGCAAATGTAAACAAACCCATCTGTTTGAGATCGGATGCCGGTTCAACAGTATTGACAGAGTTGAACAAGAATGTGATGATTGACATAGAAGATGCTGTTCGCATGAATGCTTCTGCTATGGCCGTTATGTTCTCAGCCGGTGATGGTGAGCACGAAGCCATTACTGCAGCAAACCTGGTTAAGGCAGTTGATATGGGTAACCGTTTCGGCATTCCTGTTATGGGTGTTACTGCCGTAGGTAAGCAGATGGCTCGTGATGCCCGTTACTTTGGTTTGGCTTCACGTGTTTGTGCCGAGAATGGTGCTGCTATCGTGAAGACATACTACTGCGAAGGCTTCGAGAAGGTAGCTGCTGCATGTCCGGTTCCTGTTGTGATTGCCGGTGGTAAGAAGTTGCCCGAAAAAGAGGCTCTCGAATTGTGCTATAACGCCATTAATGATGGTGCTGCTGGTGTGGATATGGGACGTAACGTGTTCCAGAGCGAAGCTCCTGCTGCTATGCTTCAGGCTGTTCATGCTGTAGTTCATGATGGTTTGACTCCTGATCAGGCTTATGAAATGTTTCAGGATCTTGCAAAATAATCTTTGAGAAGGTGCGTCAAAGACCGGCAATCAGTAGCGTTGCCATCGGAATATAGCCTCAGTTTGGCGCACTTTAAGAGGCGGTGTATCAGAATGGTTGTTTTGATGCACCGTCCCTTCTTGTATTTATAGATAAATGTATATGTCATGAGTAGAATTTATGCATATCTTATTGTCGCTTTGTCCTTTTTGCTGCTCACTGGTTGTCAGCAGAAGACAGAGCGTTTGTTGTTAGGTGGCTCGGGATGGAACAAGATAGTCATCGTTGATAAAGACACAAAGAAGATTACTTGGGAACATCCGTTGGAAGAGGGATGGGAATGTAACTCAGTAGCCGTAACCGCCGAAGGTAATATCCTTTTCTCGTATGGTAAAGGAGCAAAGCTGATAACGATCGATCATAAAGAGTTGTGGAATATTCCGGCTCCCGAGGGTTGTGAAATGCAGACAGCCAAGATGTTGCCCGACGGTAACTATCTGTTGGCTTGTTGTGGAACTCCGGCCCGTATCATGGAGGTGGATGCAAAGGGAAATGTGTTGACAACGGTCGATTATGAGACCGACATTGAACATTCACATGCTCAGTTCCGTCAGATAAGCAAGAATAAGCGTGGAAACTATCTGATTCCTCTGTTCACGACATCCGATGTGCGCGAGGTGTCGCCCGAAGGCACATTGGTAAAGAGTGTCAAGGTAGGTGGCACACCGTTCAGTGTCTCAGAACTGGAGAATGGCAACTATCTGGTGGCTTGTGGTGATGGTCATAGCTATGTAGAGTTGAACTACGACAAGGGAGAAGTGGTGCGTCAGGTGAATGCCAACGATATTGAGGGCGCAAAGCTCTTCTTTGTAGCCCAGCTGTTGCCTACCGCTAAAGGAACGACCTATATCTGTAATTGGCAGGGACATGATGGCGAAGCAGCTTCTATGAACTATCCGCAGTTGCTCGAGGTTGATCAGTCGGGTAAAATGGTTTGGAGCTTGAATGACAACTCCACCTTTGGTATGATTTCTGCTATTTGCTCTTTTAAATAATAAGTCATGAAAGAGAAGATTACAGAGAAGAAGACACAGGGTCGAAACCCGATGACTTGGATTCCGACAGTCTATTTTGCCATGGGATTGCCCTTTGTTGTGCTCAACATGGTGACGGTCTTGATGTTTAAAGGCATGGAGGTGTCAGACTCTCAGATTGCATTCTGGACCTCACTGATTATGTTGCCTTGGACACTGAAGCCTCTTTGGAGCCCATTCCTGGAGATGTATCGTACAAAGAAGTTCTTTGTGGTATTGACTCAGATTGTCAGTGGCTGTGTGTTTGGATTAGTGGCATTAGCCCTGAACATGCCCCACTTCTTTGCCATCTCTATCGCTCTGTTGGCAATCATTGCCTTCAGTGGTGCAACACACGATATCGCCACCGACGGTGTGTACATGGAAGAGTTGTCTCCCGAAGATCAGGCTAAGTACATTGGCTGGCAGGGTGCTTTTTATAACTTTGCCAAGATTGTAGCGACTGGTGGTATGGTTTGGGTGGCCGGCTATCTGATCAGTCATTTCTCTCATGTGGGTGATGGCAAGACCGCTGCTATGTATGCCTGGATGACCATCATGGTTGCTTGTGGCGTGCTGATGCTGATATTGGGTCTTTATCATATTAAGATGTTGCCATCCAGCTCACGCAAAAAGGATACCGAAGGCTCATTGAAGGAGAAGCTGCATGAGTTGTGGGGCGTGTTCCGCGAGTTTTTCAAGAAGAAACACATCGTATGGTATATTTGCTTCATCGTATTGTATCGTTTTGCCGAAGGCTTTGTAATCAAGATTGTTCCTTTGTTTTTGAAGGCACCGGTGGCCGAGCAGGGTTTAGGTCTGACCGAGCAGGAGATTGGTGTTTACTACGGATCTTTCGGAGCCGCCGCCTTTGTGTTGGGCTCAGTAATGTCTGGCTACTTCATTTCTCGCAAGGGATTGCGCAATGTGCTGTTCACCTTGTGTTGCTGCTTCAACATACCGTTTCTTGTTTACACCTTCTTGGCTTTTACCCAGCCCGAGAGCGGCGTGTTGATTGCGGGAGCAATCGTGTTTGAATACTTTGGCTACGGATTTGGTTTTGCAGGCTTGATGCTGTTTATGATGCAACAGGTTGCGCCCGGCAAACATCAGATGGCCCACTATGCGTTTGCAACTGGTATTATGAACCTGGGAGTGATGTTGCCCGGCATGTTCAGCGGATTTGTCAGTGAGTGGTTAGGCTATAAATACTTCTTTGTATTTACCCTGTTTGCTATGATACCATCATTCTTGGTGGCCTATTTTGTTCCGTTCACATACGATGAAAACGGAAAGGTAATAGAGAAATAAACGCTTTTCATATTGAAAGAAAAATGCTATTTTTGTAAATGTAAAACACAAAAAATAACGAAATGGATAATTTAAAGATCGTAGGTGCAGCATTGCCCGATATGCCGTGGGAAGATCGTCCGGCTAATTGCAAACATGTTATGTGGAGATATTCACAGAATCCGGTGATTCCTCGTGATATCCTTCCGACATCAAATAGTGTATTCAATAGTGCAGTCGTTCCTTTCAAAGATGGCTATGCTGGAGTATTTCGTTGTGATGACACAAACCGTCGCATGGCTTTGCATGTAGGTTTCAGTAAGGATGCCATCCATTGGGACATTCGCCCTGAAAAGTTGCAGTTCCAGTGTGACATACCTGAAGTAGGCGAGTGGGTATATGGTTATGACCCACGAGTTTGTCAGATTGACGACCGCTATTATGTAACATGGTGTAATGGTTACAAAGGTCAGCCCACCATTGGTGTAGCCTGGACGACAGACTTCGAGGTGTTCCATCAGCTAGAGAATGCCTTCTTGCCCTTTAACCGTAATGGTGTTTTATTCCCACGCAAAATCAATGGTCGTTTTGCCATGTTGAGTCGTCCGAGTGATAACGGACACACACCTTTTGGAGATATCTATTACAGCGAATCTCCCGATTTGGAATTTTGGGGGCGTCATCGTCATGTAATGTCTCCGGCTCCATTTGAGCAGAGTGCATGGCAATGTCTGAAGATTGGTGCCGGTCCAATTCCTATAGAGACAAGCGAAGGATGGCTGTTGTTCTATCACGGAGTGCTTCGTTCATGCAACGGCTATGTTTATGCCTTTGGTTCGGCGTTGTTGGATTTGGATGAACCTTGGAAGGTCAAATTCCGTTCAGGTCCTTATCTGTTGTCTCCGCAAACTTCCTATGAGTGTATGGGTGATGTGCCCAATGTATGTTTCCCATGTGCAGCCTTGCACGATCCTGAGACTCGTCGCGTAGCCGTTTATTATGGTTGTGCCGATACTGTTACAGGTTTGGCTTTTGGCTACATTGATGAGATTATTGAGTTTACCAAGAAGTATTCAATCATTTGATTGTACAGATAAATATAAAGGGCTGTGTTGAAAGAGTTGTTTTTTTGACACAGCCCTTTTTGTGTGACTACTTAATGTGTTTTCTTTTCTTCTTATTGCTCTCTCTTTTCCTGATAAAGTCCGTTGAAAGTAGCTGGTGTTTTGTTGGATCTGACCGACAAGTTCGTTTCGTCCCAAACATCCTCAAAAGACAGGTTATAGGCTATCTTTCAATACTCTATAGAGACTTTGGAAAAAGGGTAGGGACTTTTCGGAAAAAGGGTAGGGACTTTTTTGAAAATGGGTAGGCACTCCGTTCGGACGGAATAACTACTCCGTCGGAAATGGGTAGGCACCCAATTTCCGAAAACAGCCTACTCCGTTTTGGCAAGGCTAATAATCTCTTGTCTGTGCATAGACTTATTGTATTTTATGGCATATATACATTGGTAGTGGAGAGTATGGGTTTATAGTCTGTCGTTACCCATACAAGCATTCCATAAGGAGACTGTTCGAACATTGTTCGAATACCGTTCGAATGCTGTTTGAAGAAAGATGCCGCCCTTTTCCCAAAAAGGATGCGAGCTTTTCTGATAGAGATGCAATTCTTTCCCAACGAAGTATCGTTATAAAAGGCATCTTGGTTAATTGGCCAAGGATTTATATAAAAGACTTTATTATTTACTTCTTGTCCATTTATGGCCTTTCTTCGTAGAAGAATATAGTTGTTGTATTCAAATGAATTATTTGGTGTACGCCGGTGTGTCATACTTGCAAACGTCTGCGTTGCTTTGCAGACAGACCACCCGCGGCATGTCTATAGATTAACTTTCTGTCGGTCTCAACCTCAGACGTTGCATTTTGCCAGTTATAACGCAGCTTCGGCGGAAAGAGAATGATAAAGGAGATATTTTGATTAAATTCTTTGTTTTTCAAAAAATAATAATTAAAATTGGGGGTGAAATGAATCTTGAATCAGCATGGACATGAAAAACTACAAATTATTCATACTATTGTTTCTGTGGGGCATGATGGCTTGCACGGGAGAGAAGAGTGATGGTCCGGAGCACGAGGAGACAGTAGAAACCGTATTTCCGGAAGAGAACAATGAGGTGGAAGTGATGACCTTGAAAGCAGTAGATTTTCAGCACGAATTGATTAGCAATGGAAAACTATCGGCACGCCGCTATGTAGATTTGCGCTTTGAAACGGCAGAACCCATTGCCGCTATTCATGTGAAGAACGGAGACAGGGTGAGCAAAGGGCAGCTCTTGGCAGAACTGTCGACCTTTCGGCTCAACCGGGAGACAGCAGTTGCCAAAGATGCGTTGGAGCGAGCCAAATTGGAGCTTCAGGATTTGTTGATCGGGCAGGGATATGCCTTGGATGATACGGCTCAGGTGCCGGCAGCTACGATGCAGCTGGTGCGTGTGAAGAGTGGTTATGACCAGGCGCTGAATCAATATCAGCTGGCTGAATATAAAGAAAAGAATGCCCGTTTGGTAGCACCCTTTGATGGCGTGGTGGCCAATCTGTTTGCTAAGCCCTATAATATAGTATCTATTGTCGATCCCTTCTGCACGTTGATCGATCCCACTAGTTTGGAGGCTGTGTTTACGGTGTTGGAGAATGAACTACCTCTGATTAAACAGGGCGACCGTGTGGAGGTTTCTCCCTTTGCTATGGAGGGAACGAAGGTGGATGGACGCATCATCGAGATCAACCCCTTTGTAGATGCCAAGGGCATGGTGCAGGTGAAAGCGGCGGTAACGAATGGCGGCAAGCTGTTCGAGGGCATGAATGTGCAGGTATGTATCCACCGTTCGTTGGGCAAGCAGTTGGTTGTGCCCAAGAGTGCCGTGGTGCTCCGCTCCGGCAAGCAGGTTGTGTTTAAGCTAGACAAAACGAAGACCCGAGCCAGCTGGGTGTATGTGCGCACCGGTCTGGAGAATACTGACAGCTATACGTTGGCCAGCTCCGAAGGAGATGCTCTGAAGGAGGGCGACCTTGTAATTATAAGCAACAATATCAACCTGGCGCACGACGCACCGGTGACAATCCGCACCAATGAATAGGGGAGAGACGTATGGTTAAATTCTTATTACAACGGCCTATAGCCGTGCTGATGGCTTTTACCGCCTGCTTCATTATGGGACTGGTAACCTACTTTACCATACCTATCTCGCTGCTTCCCGATATTGCCATTCCGGAGATTACCATCCAGGTGGCTAAGCCCAATGCTTCGGCACGCGAGTTGGAGAATACGGTTGTAAAGCCGATTCGTCAGCAGCTGATGCAGGTGGCGGCTCTGCGGGATATTCAGAGTGAGACACGCGATGGCGCCGGCATCATCCGCCTGAGTTTCGACTTCGGTACCGACACCGACTTGGCCTTTATTGAGGTGAACGAGAAGATTGATGCCTCTATGAACTATCTGCCTCGTGAGGTGGAACGGCCGCGCGTGATCAAGGCAAGTGCCACCGATATTCCGGTCTTTTATCTGAATCTGACCTTAAAGAGCGATTATAGCGAGAGTGCTTTTCTGGAGCTGTGTCAATATGCCGAGACCGTTATCAAGCGACGGATCGAGCAGTTGCCCGAAGTGGCGATGGTGGACGTGACCGGGTTGCAGAAGCGAGTGTTGCAGATTGAGCCGGATCTGAAGATGCTGGAGATGACGGGAATCACCCTGAACGACCTGGAGTTGGCCCTGAATGCCAATAACATTGAGCCGGGCAGCATGACGGTGCGCGATGGCTATTATGAATATAACATCAAGTTCTCCACCCTGTTGCGCACGCCCGAGGATGTAGAGAATATCTATATTCGCAAGCACGACCGCATCTTTCAGCTGAAAGAGTTGGCGCAAATCAAAGTGGTGTCGGAAAAAGAGACCGGTCTGTCTCTTTCGAACGGAAAGCGAGCCGTTACCTTGGCCATCATCAAGCAGACCGACGAGAATATGGACCGCATGAAGGAGGCCTTGCAAGAGGTGACCGACCATTTCGCCTCTCTCTATCCCAATATGCACTTTTCGGTGAGCCGCAACCAGACGGAGCTGCTCGATTATACCATCTCAAACCTGAAGCAGAATCTTTCTTTGGGCTTCTTGTTTATCGGAATCGTGGCGCTGCTTTTCCTGGGCGACTTCAAGAGCCCGACCGTGATCGGACTCAGTATGGTGGTCAGTCTGATTATCAGCTTTCTGTTCTTCTATCTCTTTCATATGTCGCTCAACATCGTCTCGCTGTCCGGGCTGATCTTGGCCCTGGGTATGATGATAGACAGCTCCATCATTGTGACGGAAAACATTGTCCAATATCGGGCACGCGGATGCAGCTTGGAAGAGGCGTGTGCCAAGGGAACCACAGAGGTGATTACACCGATGCTCAGCTCCACCTTTACCACCATAGCCGTGTTTGTCCCATTGGTGTTTATGAGTGGTATCGCCGGAGCCATCTTCTATGATCAGGCTTTTGCCGTGACGGTGGGGTTGATGGTCTCTTATTTCACCGGTATCATGTTGTTGCCGGTGCTCTACAAGCTGATCTATGGCATGCCGCCGGCGAAGCACCGTTTGCTTCAGTGGAAGATTCCGAATGTGGTGAAAGAGCATACGCTAGACCGCTTTTATGATGCCGGGATAGACTGGATATTTGACCATAAGAAGCTGACCTTGTTGTTTATCGCTGTCTCTCTGCCTTTGTGTGTCATACTCTTTTATCTGATTCCCAAAAGCAGGATGCCCCAGATCGACCAGAATGAGCTGATAGCCCATATCGAATGGAACGAAAACATCTATATCGGAGAAAACGGTAAGCGTGTGGAGCAGCTGTTTGCCCAGATTGCCGGCGAGGTAGAAGAATATACCGCCTATGTGGGGCAACAACAGTTCCTGCTGAACCGGGATGGCGATCTCTCTGCTTCGGAGACCGAACTCTACTTCAAGACACAAGAGACCGAAGCCATTGCCCCTTTACAGGCAAAGATTACCCGCTGGTTGGACGAAAACTATCCGGATGCGGTCTTTTCCTTCTCGCCGCCGATAACGGTCTTTGAGAAGCTGTTTGTGACCGGCGAAGCCGATATCGTGGCCGAACTTTATACACGAAATCGGGCAGAGACTTTGGAAGCGCAGACACTCTATGCCTTGGAATCGAAGGTGAAATCGACCACAGGAGAGACACCGGTTGGAGTTGCCTTTGATACACAATTGAACCTCTCGATAGACCGCCAGAAGCTGTTGCTTTATCAGGTGAACTACAACGATGTGCATCGTTTGCTGAAGACCGCATTCAAAGAGCATGAAGTGGCCACTCTTCGTTCGTATCAGCAATATATGCCGATTGTGTTGGCCGGCAACGATCAGACAGTCTATGACATATTGCAACATACGCTGGTGAAGACGCAGGCAGACGAGAAGGGACAGAGCGAATCTATCCCGTTGCAGTCGTTGGTGAGAGTGACAAAGGGAAGCGATCTGAAGACCATCACGGCCGGACGAAACGGTGAATACATTCCATTCAGCTTCTATGAGGTGAAGGAGCCGGAGAAGCTGATGACACAGGTGGAGAAGCTGGGCGGACGGCAATGGGACATCAATTTCTCGGGCAGCTTCTTCTCGAATCGGCAGATGCTGAATGAGCTGGTGGTAATCTTGTTTCTGTCCGTTTTGTTGATGTATTTTATCTTGGCAGCCCAGTTTGAGAGCTTCTTACAACCCTTGGTTGTGCTGATTGAGATTCCGATTGACGTGGCCGCCTCGTTGTTGGTGCTTTGGCTGTGCGGACATACGGTGAACCTGATGAGTGCCATCGGTATTGTGGTGACCTGCGGTATCATCATCAACGACTCCATCCTGAAACTGGATTCAATCAATGAGCTGCGCAAAGAGGGCATGCCATTGATGGAGGCGATACATGAGGCCGGACGCCGCCGTTTGCGCCCGATCATCATGACCTCGCTGACCACTATCTTTGGCATGGTTCCCTTGTTGTTCTCGTTCGACATGGGTAGCGAGTTGCAGAAGCCATTGGCGATAGCGATGATCTCTGCCATGCTGATTGGTACGGCCGTCAGTCTGTTTATCATCCCGCTGGTCTATTGGTTTATCTATCATCGAAAAGTATAAAAGGAGAAGTATCTATGAAGTATAAAGCGAATCATCTTATGAGATATAGCGGCTGGCCCGTCGGCCTTGTAGCCATGATCTTCCTGCTGATCTGTCCGGCTCTTTCGGTAAATAGCTTGGCGCAGACACGCACCTTGTCGCTCGAGCAGACCATCTCGTTGGCGGCAGACAGCTCGTTGGAGGCCTTTCGCACGAAGAACCTGTTTTTGTCCGGCTATTGGCAATACCGCACTTTCAAGGCAGGACGACTTCCCAGTCTGACCTTAGACCTGATTCCGGCTCAGTATATCCGTAATATTACGCGTCGCTACGACTCGGGAG
Organism: uncultured Parabacteroides sp.; assembly: GCA_934725305.1. GTDB lineage: Bacteria > Bacteroidota > Bacteroidia > Bacteroidales > Tannerellaceae > Parabacteroides. The sequence goes on from CAKVBA010000009.1 coordinate 45,730, forward strand.
CCGATGTGGATATCTATCGTAGCCAACAGTCTTATTATGCCAGTGGAAGTTTGGAGATCAAACAAAACTTCGACCTGCTTGGCGGTACCTTCATTTTGGATACCGACTTGGGTTATATGCGCAACTTTGGAGATCATACCGGCAATCAGTTTACCACCGTGCCTATCCGTATCGGTTATTCTCAAGCACTTGTGGGCTATAACCCTTTCCGATGGGAGCGGAAGATAGAACCGCTGAAATATGAAAAGGCCAAGAAAGAGCTACTCTATAACATAGAGACAATCAGCGAGCAGGCCACCGTTCATTTCTTTACGTTGGCTATGGCTCAGGCAGAGTATGATTTGGCGAAAGAGAATGTGGCTTCGACCGATACACTGTATCGTACCGGACAAGAGCGTCATAAGATTGCCGCCATCAGTCAGGCCGAACTGCTCACCCTGAAGCTGGATGCGGTGAATGCGCGTAATGCCTATCAGAATGCCGACATAGCCCTGAAGAGAGCCATGTTTAGTTTGGCTTCGTTCTTGAACTTTGACAAGAATAGCGACATCCGGTTGCGCTTGCCCGGCCGCCCCAAAGATATGCAGATCTATGTGGATGAGGCTTTGCAGCTGGCCCGTGAGAATAATCCCCGCTTCCTGGAGCTGAAGCAGCAGGTGCTCGAAGCCGAACAAGAGGTGGATCACACGAAGAAACAGGCCATGTTTAATGCTGCTATCAGTGCCAGTATCGGTTTTAACCAGGTGGCCACCCGATTCAAAGATGCCTATCGCGACCCGCTGCGTCAGGATGTGGTTACGGTGTCGCTTTCTATTCCGCTGGTCGATTGGGGCGTGCTGAGAGGAAAGCACAACATCGCCAAGAACAACTTGAATGTGGCACAGATATCGGCACGTCAAGAGGAGCTGACAGTCGAAGAGGATGTGATTATGACGGTTGGCGACTTCAATGTGCAGCAAAACCAAATTGCCAGTGCCGAAGAGGCGTTGGATCTGGCGGTGATGGCCTATGCCGAGACCAAGCAGCGGTTTATGATCGGCAAGGCCGACATCAATAGCCTGACCTTGTCTCTTAACCGTCAGCAAGAGGCTCAGCGCAACTATATCTCAGCTTTGCAGAACTATTGGCTGAGTTATTTCAAGATACGGAAACTGACATTGCACGACTTTGAAACAGGACTGTCGCTCTCTCGTGAGTTCGATTTCACGTATGGATTGTAACGAATAGAATTGGAAATGGATAAATCTCCCAACATATCGCCTTTTACCATCATTGTCTCATTCTTGTGTGTGGCATTGGCCGGACTTACCTTTATTCCGCTTTTGCCCATCAAGTTGTCGCCGTCGCGCACATTGCCTAAGTTGACGGTGAGCTACAGCATGCCCAACCATTCGGCGCGTGTGATCGAGATGGAGGTGACATCGCGCTTAGAGTCGATGTTGGCCCGTATCAAAGGGGTGAAGGAGATTCATTCGCTTTCCGGTAACGGATCGGGACGAGTCACGATAGAGCTGGACAAGCACACCAATGTGGAGGCTGCCCGCTTTGAGGCGTCAACGATTGTGAGGCAGACATGGCCCGGTTTGCCCGATGGACTGAGCTATCCCATCTTGGAGATGAGCCGGCCCGACGACGAAGTGTCCGGACCCTTTATGGCCTATACACTCAATGCCTCCGCTACTCCCGTCTTTATCCAGCAGTTTGCCGAAGATCAGATCAAACCGCGGTTGGCCGCACTTCCGGGCGTCTATCGTATCGAGGTGCGCGGAGCCACGCCGATGGAGTGGCGGCTGGAATATGACAACCGCCAGCTGGTGGCAATGGGCATAACCACGTCTGACATTCAGCGTGCCATCTCTCAATATTATGGTAAGGAGTTTTTGGGCATCGGTGGCGTAGAGATAAACGGCAAGGAACAGTGGATTCGTCTGGCCTTGGTTCCGGAGCATCCAAACAAAGGATTTGAGGTTTCGCGTATCACGGTTGTCAACAAAGAGGGCAAACTGGTCCGGCTGGATCAGCTCTTGAAGGTGAGCCGCCGGGAAGAGGCGCCACAAAGCTATTACCGCATCAATGGATTAAATTCGATCTATCTCTCCATTTGGGCCGAAGAGACCGCCAACCAACTCGACTTGGCCAACCGCATCAAAGAGCAGATGCAGCAGATTCATAATCTGTTGCCCCAAGGCTATGAGATCCATTCCAGCTATGATGCCACGGAGTATATCCGCAAAGAGCTGAATAAGATCTATGTGCGCACCGGACTGACCATCTTGATTCTTCTCCTCTTTGTCTTGCTTATCACCCGTAATGTGCGCTATCTGTTTCTGATTGTGGTCAGCCTCAGTGTCAATCTCTGTATAGCCATCATCTTTTTCTATCTGTTCCGGTTGGAGATACAGCTCTATTCCTTGGCCGGCATCACCATCTCGTTGAGCCTGGTAATCGACAATACCATTGTGATGACCGACCATATCCGCAACCGTCATAACCGGAAGGCATTTCTTTCCATTCTGACGGCCACACTGACCACGATGGGCGCCTTGGTGATTATCTTCTTCCTGGATGAATCGATCCGTCTGAATCTGCAAGACTTTGCCGCCGTAGTGATCATCAACCTTGCCGTGTCGCTGTTTGTTGCACTCTTCTTTGTGCCGGCATTGCTGGAGAAGCTGGGACTAAGCGAAGAGGAATCGTCCCTTTCGGCAGCTGCTGAGTCCGCTCCGGTTCGTCTGCACCGTCTGAAAAGAGTTAGAGCCTTCTACCGCCGTTTCCCGATCTATTTCAATCGCTACTATCAGGCACAGATCCGTCTGCTCTGTCGCTGGAAGAAGACTGCCTGTTTCGCCTTGCTGATGGCCTTTGGTCTGCCGGTCTTTCTGCTGCCCAATCAGATCAAGATGGAAGACAAGGATAAGAACTACACAGCCGTTGACACCTTCTTGATAGACCACTACAATCGTTTCATGGCCAATCCGTTCTATAAAGAGAAGGTGAAGCCGGTCATAAACAAGGCTTTGGGCGGCACCTTGCGCCTGTTTGTCGATAAGGTCTATAACGGAAGCTATTTCACCCGCAGCGACGAAGTGGTGCTTTCGGTAAAAGCCTCTATGCCCAATGGCACCACACTGCCTCAGATGAATCATCTGATTGGGCGGATGGAGTCTTATCTGAGCACCTTTACTGATATCCGACAGTTCCAGACAACCATCCACAATGCTCGTCAGGCATCTATCCAGATCTACTTTACCAAAGAGGCAGAGCGGAGCGGTTTTCCCTATCTGCTGAAGAGTAAGGTTATCAGCAAAGCCCTGGAGCTGGGCGGAGGAAGCTGGAGTGTGTTTGGCCTGATGGATCAGGGCTTCAGCAACAATGTGCGAGAGAATGCCGGATCGTTCCGCATCGAGATGTTTGGCTACAACTATGATGAGCTATATGAGTGGGCCGAGAAGTTGAAAGAGCGGCTTTTGTCGTACCGACGCATCAAAGAGGTGCAGATCAATTCCGAGTTTTCCTGGTGGAAAGACGATTATCAGGAATATTATTTCAAGTTGAACAAAGCCCGTATGGCGCAGGAGCATATCCAGCCCATTGATCTGTTCGGCTCGCTTTATCCGTTGTTTGGCAAAGATATCTATTGCGGCTCGCTGGAGGGCGATAACAGTTTGGAGAAGATAAAGCTCTCTTCTCGTCAGTCCGACGACTATGATATCTGGAATATGCAATATACGCCACAGAGCATTGCCGGCAAATCCTATAAGCTGTCGGAACTGGCCACGGTTGAGAAGGGACAGATGCCTCAGTCTGTTGCCAAGGTCAATCAGCAATACCGCCTTTGCCTGCAGTATGAATACATCGGTTCATCCAACCAGGGCGAAAAGCTGCAGAAGCGCGAACTGGCGGCATTCAATGCCCAGTTGCCCATGGGCTATAAAGCAGAGTCGGACAACCGTTCATGGAGTTTCGGTATAGACAACAACAAGCCCTATCTGTTGCTGCTACTGATTGTTGTGATCATCTTCTTTACCACCAGTATTCTCTTCAATTCGTTGAAGCAGCCATTGGCGGTGATCTTTGTCATCCCCATCTCTTATATCGGAGTGTTCCTGACGTTCTATACTTTCCGCCTCAATTTCGACCAAGGCGGATTTGCCTCCTTCGTGTTGCTTTGCGGCATCACGGTTAATGCCAGTATCTATATCCTGAATGAATATAACCAGTTGCGCGAAGCTCATCCCGCATTGCCGGCCATCAAGCTCTATATCAAGGCATGGAGTGCCAAGATTACACCTATCTTCCTGACGGTTATATCCACTATCTTAGGCTTTATACCCTTTATGTTAGGACCCGACAAAGAGGCCTTTTGGTTTCCTTTGGCAGCCGGCACCATTGGAGGATTGGTTATGTCTGTCATCGGCATCTTCTTCTATCTGCCGCTCTTCACCTTGAAAAAGTGGTGAAGCCCGTTTGTGATTCTAATCTGCTGCCGTTTCCATTTCTCCGGAAAGATATTATCTTTGTGGAATCGAAAACACAACAGGTTATATAGTTAGACACAAATAATAAGATTCATGAAAAATTACCCATTGTTGGCGTTCTCCTTACTGGCTTTGGCAGCCTGTTCGCCCGAAAAGAAACAGGAGATGACGGCTGATTATACGCAATATGTCGATCCGATGATTGGTACAGATTTCACAGGCAACACTTATCCGGGTGCGCAGGTGCCTTTTGGCATGGTACAATTGAGTCCGGACAATGGTCTGCCAGGTTGGGACCGTATTTCCGGCTATTTCTATCCCGACACAACAATTGCCGGGTTTAGTCACACCCATCTTTCCGGCACAGGCGCAGGCGATCTGTATGATATCTCCTTTATGCCGGTGACTCGTCCCTATAAAGAGGGCGCTGATCCATTGGGAATCTATTCCACCTTTTCACACAACGACGAGGCGTCATCAGCCGGCTATTACCGCGTATTGCTTCAAGACTATAATATCAATGTAGAGCTGACGGCAACCGAACGTTGTGGCGTACAGCGTTACACCTTCCCCGAGGCCGATGCTTCGGTCTTCCTGAATCTGAAGAAGGCCATGAACTGGGACTTTACGCTCGACTCACGTATCGAGGTGATCGACTCGTTCACCATACGCGGCTATCGCATCTCGAGCGGTTGGTCTCCCAAACAGCATATCTATTTCCAGACACGTTTCTCCAAGCCGTTTGCTGCTTGCCAGATTGACACGACCTCTATCTTTGTGAAGAAGGATGAATGGTCGGGCACAGCTTATGTGGCACGCTTCGATTTCCAGACGAAGAGAGATGAACAGATTGTCGTTACTACGGCCGTTTCCGGTGTGAGCATGGAGGGCGCAGCACAGAATATGAAGGCCGAGGCTGCTCATGACGATTTCGATCAATATCAGGCCGAGGCAGCTGCTAAGTGGAACAGCCGTCTGGCCAAGATTGAGGTGACCAGCCCGGATGCCGATGACAAGACCAAGTTCTATACGGCACTTTATCACACGATGATAGCTCCAACCATCTATAGCGATGTGGATGGCTCTTATTTTGGCCCCGACGGAAAGATTCATAAGGCTGATGGCTGGACCAATTATTCAACCTTCTCGTTGTGGGATACTTATCGGGCCGCTCATCCGCTGTACACCTATATCGAGCCGGAGAGAACTGCCGACATGATCCAGTGTTTCCTGCATTTCTATGAACAGCATGGAGCGTTGCCGTTGTGGAATCTCTATGGACACGAAACCGATATGATGATTGGCTATCATGCTGTGCCGGTGATAGTGGATGCCTATCTGAAAGGCATGAGCGGCTTTGATGCCGAAAAGGCACTGGCAGCCTGTGTGGCTACAGCCAACCGTGATACTTATCGTGGCATTGGTGACTATAAGACGAAGGGTTATGTGCCTGCTTATACCGACAAAAGCAGATGGGAGAACTGGTCGCTTTCCAAGACATTGGAATATGCCTACGACGATTACTGCATTGCCCGTATGGCCGATCAGATGGGTAAGAAGGAGATAGCAGCGGAGTTTTACCAACGTTCGCAGAACTATCGCAATGTCTATAATCCGGAGACATCCTTTATGCAGCCTCGCGATGAAAAGGGCCGGTTTGTGGAGCCGTTCAAGGCAGACAATTATACCGATGATATTTGTGAGAGCAATGCTTGGCACTATTTCTGGTATGTACCGCAAGATCTGGAGGGTCTGATTGGTCTGGTGGGCGGTGAAGAGCGTTTCACTCAGAAGCTGGACAGTATGTTCACCTATGTGCCGGCCAGCAACGAAGATCTGCCAATCTTTAGCACCGGCATGATTGGTCAGTATGCACATGGCAACGAGCCGAGCCATCATGTCATCTATCTGTTCAACCGGGTGAAGCAGCCTTGGAAAACACAGAAGTATGTGGCACAGGTATTGCACGAGCTGTATAAAAACACACCGGACGGCATCTGTGGAAATGAAGATTGTGGACAGATGTCTGCTTGGTTTGTCTTCAGCTCTATGGGCTTTTATCCGGTCGATCCTGTGAGCGGACAATATGAGATTGGTTCGCCCTTGTTTAAGGAGGTGAAGCTGCATCTTGCCAACGGAAAGGTGTTTACCGTGAAGGCTCCGGCCGTGGATAAGACAAATATCTATATTCAGTCGGTTAAGTTGAACGGTCAGCCCTACGACAAGAGCTATGTGACTCACGAACAGATTATGAATGGGTCAACACTTGAGTTTGAAATGGGCAGTGAGCCTGGACCGGTTTGGTATCAGTAGAGCTTCCTGTGAATGACCCATTGGCGTAATTACAATAATAGCGTTCAAATAGCGGAGTAACTCTTCTTTGCAGATGACGCACCTTAAGAGGCTGCATCAAATGATGCAGCCTCTTTCAAGAGAGCCTATCCAATCCGACCGGAGAGCCTATCCGTTTTCAAAATGGTGTTTAAACGTTATTTAATCCAAATCGGTCATTAGATTACGATTCTTGTTAGTACTTGTTTTGAGCCGGTTGCAATGGTAGCGTTGAAGGCGTTTTTATCATCCATAAAATACAATAAGTCAACAAGCAGATAAGAGACTACTAATCAGGTCAAATGGAGTAAGCTATTTCCGAAAATTGGGTAACTACTCCGTTCGGACGGAGTAGTTATTCCGTCTGAACGGAGTGCCTACCCAATTTCAAAAAAGTCTATACCCTTTTTCCAAAAACTCTATAGACTATTGAAAGATAGTCTATAACCCCTTTTTTTAGGGTGTTTGGACCAAGACAGATTCGTCTGCCAAGTCCGGCGAAGTTGCCCGTCGTTTCTGCCGGATCCGTTACCGCTTTTAGCAAATAATAATCCGGATAAAAATACAATAACTATCTCTCGGCGCATATTTGATTCAGACAATAGACCATTCATTTTTTCGCTCTAATGACCGATTTGGGTTTAAAAAAGGACATGCCGACCTTTTCTCCAAACAGTTTTACTTTCCCAACGAAATTGTCAATCCATTTGACAATACGAATTCCGCTACCGAGTTATCAAAACGGCGATAATATAGAAAAAATAGTTATCTTTGGAGGATAATTAGCATGAGTGACATCTGATTGTTTATTTAATAAGTTAGATATTAATTAATTGAAGTATATGTCGGACAGTATCGTCATTATTCCTACATACAACGAAAAGGAGAATATTGAAAATATCATTCGGGCCGTGTTTGGTCTGGAAAAAGAATTTCATATTCTGATTGTCGATGATGGCTCACCCGATGGGACAGCCGCTATTGTTAAACGCCTGCAACAGGAATTTCCCGAACGTCTCTTCCTGGTGGAACGTGAAGGCAAGTTGGGATTGGGCACGGCCTATATCTGCGGATTCAAATGGTCGATTGCCCATAAGTATGACTACATCTTTGAGATGGATGCTGATTTCAGCCATAACCCCAATGATTTGCCTAAGCTGTATGCAGCCTGTGCCGAACAGGGTGGTGATGTGGCCATCGGTTCGCGCTATTGCAACGGTGTAAACGTGGTAAGCTGGCCATTGGGCCGTGTGCTGATGTCTTATTTTGCATCTGTCTATGTACGTCTTGTAACAGGCATGAAGGTGCAGGATACAACGGCCGGGTTCAAGTGTTATCGCCGTGAAGTGCTGGAGACAATCGAATTGGATAAAATCCATTTCAAGGGATATGCTTTTCAGATTGAGATGAAGTTTACGGCTTATAAGTGTGGCTTCAAAGTGGTGGAAGTTCCTATCATCTTCATCAACCGTGTGTTGGGAACATCAAAGATGAATACCTCCATTTTTGGTGAGGCTCTGTTTGGTGTACTGAAGCTGAAGTGGTGGAGCTTTTTCCGTAAATATCCGCAGAAGAAAAGTAAGAACTAATGTAAGCTTTATCGCGTATGAACAAGATATTGATCCAAAATGCCCGTATCATCAATGAAGGGGCTATCTTCCAAGGTTCGGTGTGGATTGAGGGAGATAAGATTGCAGCTATCTATAAAGAAGAGGTGCCGGCCGGAGTGTTGGCCGAGGCTAATGAGGTGATTGACGCAACGGGCCAGTGGTTGCTACCGGGTGTTATTGATGATCAGGTGCATTTCCGTGATCCCGGTTTGACTCATAAGGGAGATATGCAGACCGAGAGCCGTGCTGCCGTAGCTGGTGGTGTTACTACATATATGGATATGCCTAATACCAAGCCACAGACAACAACGTTGGCCGATCTGGAGTGGAAGTTCCGTCGTGGAGCCGAGGTTTCGGTTGCCAACTATTCATTCTTCTTTGGCGGAACCAACGACAATATGGAGGAAATCTGTAAGCTCGACCGTTCGCGCGTGCCGGGGCTGAAGCTCTTCTTAGGCTCTTCTACAGGAAATATGCTGGTGGATAAAAAGGAGACATTGGCCCGCATCTTTGGCGAGACCGGCATGTTGATTGCCATCCATGCAGAGAAAGAGGAGGTGATCAAGCGCAATATAGCCTACTACAAGCAGTTGTATGGCGAGGATCTTGATATCTCGTTTCATCGCAAGATCCGTAGCGAAGAGGCCTGCTATGCTTCATCGGCCGAGGCAGTGGAATTGGCTACCCGATTGAATGCCCGCCTGCATATCTTGCATCTTTCTACCGCCAAGGAGACAACGCTGCTCGATAACAGCAAGCCGTTGGCCGAGAAGAAAATTACCGGTGAGGTTTGTGTTCATCACCTGTGGTTTCATGAAGATGATTATGCGCTCTTTGGCAACCGCATCAAGTGGAATCCGGCCATCAAGACATTGGCCGACCGTGCGGCATTGCGCGAAGCCGTCAATAATAACACCATTGATATTGTGGCAACCGATCATGCGCCGCATCTTCCGGAAGAGAAACTGGGAAATTGCCTGACGGCAGCTTCGGGAGGTCCGCTGATTCAGCACTCTTTGATTGTGATGCTTGAGTTGGCTATGGAGGGACGCTTCACCTATGAAAAGGTGGTGGAAAAGATGTGTCATATGCCGGCCGATCTTTATCATATAGATCGTCGTGGTTATATCCGTCCGGGCTATTATGCCGACTTGGTGTTGATTGATCCGAAAGCAGTGTGGACCGTAGCGAAAGATAATATTTTATATAAATGTGGGTGGTCGCCCTTTGAGGGATATACTTTCCATCATGCCGTATCGAAGACTTGGGTGAATGGTCAGCTGGCCTATCACGATGGCATCGTTGAGGATGCCGTACGCGGTATGGAGGTAAAGTATCTTTGATAAGAGAAGGAGAGAAACCGTTCCGAAAGAGAGCAGAACGCTTCAATGTGTGCGATGGATTGAGGCGTTCTGCTGACATACAGATCCAATAGAGAATGTGCTATTGGATCTGTATTAGTTTATGGGTCTGCAGACTGAGCCGCCATTCCGGATGTTGCAGGATATATTGCACCACATCGTCGGTGTTTTGGCAGGAGCAGGGTTGCAGAAAATGGTGTTGTGCCGGCATAGCGGCATAGGCCGAAAGATCTTGTCCGACAAACACCACTTTTATCTCGTCGATATGCGTCAGCACAACCGGTGCATTCTCTTTGGGAGAGCAGGTAATCCAGTCGATGCCTTTCGGAAGTGGGCGAGTGCCGTTAGTCTCGATACAGACATATTTGCCTGCCTCATGAAGCTGTTCGATAAAGGAGTCGTCAATCCATAGAGACGGTTCGCCGCCGGTGAGGATAACCATGCGGGCCGGATAGCTGACAACTTGTTTTACAATCTCTTCGTCACTCATCCAAGTGCCCTCTTCGTGGCGTGTGTCGCAGAAGGAACATTTTAGATTGCAGCCCGAGAAGCGGACAAACACCGCCGCGTAGCCTGTGTGAAATCCTTCACCCTGTAGGCTATAGAAAATCTCATTAATCTTTCTCATAGATGGCAGTGTTTCCTTCCGACTCTTGCACCTCAGCTTTGAAGCATTCAGGAATCTGGTCACAGATCCAGCGGGCCATGTTTTCGGCAGTGGGGTTAAACGGTAAAATGTCATTCAAGTTCTGATGATCGAGACGCTTCTTGACAATCTCTTTGATGTGGCTGAAGTCGATCACCATGCCGTCTGCATTCAACTCTTTGGATCGGCAATAGACTGTGATAATCCAATTGTGACCATGCAGATTCTCACATTTGCTGGAATAGGAGAGCTTGAGCCTATGTGAGGCTGAAATCTCCATGCGTTTAATAACTGTGTACATACAATTTGTTGGTTATGAAAAGAATAAAAGACCTGTCGCCTGTAATGTCACCTCCAGGAAGCCTGTCTTTATCATTAATATTGGCCTCAAAAGTACATAATTTTTCGGAAGTCTCTTCTTTTGGGCTTTGGAATTTAAAGCAGTATCCGTTTATTTAAGGCTTTTAAGGAGTGGCTATCAGAGAATATTTGGCTAAGTTTGCACTTTAAAACAGAGAGAAATGAAAATCTGCTATTTATATCAACGCAGTTGGTGTTGTGTGTCGGTCTGTATCGGAATGCTTTTAGCGATGCTTTCATGCCAGCACGAGATGCCTGTGTTATCAACCATTACAATAGACGCCGAGAGCCAGACTCAGCCTGTCAATCCTGAGTTATATGGACTTTCACTGGAAGAAATCAATCATGCCATTGATGGCGGATTGTATGCCGAGATGATTAGTAACCGTAGTTTCGAAGAGGGCGTTCCTCCGCTAAACTGTCCCTTCGATGTGCAACGTCGTCTGCTTTTTACCCCAAACGGATGGTCTATCCCTTTTTTGCGTTCCGACTCCATTCCCGGATGGCGACGTTATTCGCCGAACACCTTTATGATGTTGGATGCTGAGGCGCGAATCAACGAATATAATAAACGCTCATTGCTGGTTTCGGTTTCGTCGTCGGCCGGTAATCAGCGCGGTGGAGTAGTGGCTGAGGGTTATCGGGGCATTTCGCTGAGCAAGGACGAGAACTATCAGCTGTCGTTCTGGTCTAAAGGCGCCTCATTCTATCCGAAGACGGTGCGGGTGGCACTGGTCGATTCGGCCACACAGCAGCCGGTGAGTGACGAGTTAACCCTTTTGCCTACGATGGAATGGCGACACTATAAACACCGTTTTACAGCCAAGGCCGACCTGCACAATGCCCGTCTGGCTTTTATGGCCGATAGTGCCACTACCTTTTGGCTCGATGTGGTTTCACTCTTTCCCGAGAAGACATGGAAAGGACGTCACAACGGTCAGCGTGCCGATTTAATGGAGAAGATTGCCGACTTGCATCCTCGTTTTATCCGCTTTCCGGGCGGTAGCTTTGTCGAGGGCTATACGGCCGGAACCTTTCCTATTTGGCGAGAGACAGTAGGACCAATTGAGATGCGTAAGAGTTTCTGGAATGTGTGGGCTTATGGTTCGACCAATGGCATGGGCTTTCATGAATATCTGCAACTGTGCGAAGATCTGGGAGCCGAACCCATCTATGTGGTTAATAGTGGAGTGACCAGTCAGACTCGGCGTCCGCGCTTCGAAGATATCACGGCCATGAACCGTTGGGTACAAGATGTGGCATTGGATGCTTTGGCCTACGCGAATGCTCCGGCCGACTCCTTGTTGGGAAGTCTGCGTGCTCAAAACGGTCATCCCGAACCTTTTCACCTGAAGTATATTGAGGTGGGTAGTGAAAACCACGGCCCTGATTATGAGAAACGTTTTGCCCTGTTTCGCGAAGCCATCAAGGAAAACTATCCCGATGTGATGGTCATCAGTAGCTCTTCGCTATCGAAGCGTAGCCGAGGCGATTGGAGTGATGCCCACTATCACGCCGGGGCGGACTATTTTATAGCCAATCACAATCGCTATACGGCAGATCGCCACTATCGTCGTTCGCAAGGACTCTTTATTGGTGAGTTTGGCGCTGTGGGCGGAGTTGCTTCCGGCACGATGCAGGCGGCTTTGGGCGAAGCCTGTTTTCTGTTGGGAGTGGAGTCACAGCCGGAGATGGTGCGTCGATTGGCCTATGCGCCGGTGCTCGAGAATGTCTCTTATCATCAAGACCGTCCGGGCATGATCCGTTTCGATAATCATCGTGTGTTGCTGACGCCATCTTATCATCTATGGAAACTCTTTGTCGGCCATCGGGGCGACGAGGTGTTGAAGACCAATGTCGATACGTATGGAAAGCCTCAGGTCTCTTTCGGAGGAGTAGCTGTGCGTATGTTCGATAATAGCTATGATCTGCAGCAGGTCTCTATCAACGGTCGTCCGGTCAGTGAGGGAACCATTCTTTCCGGAGATTGGAAGGTCAATCAGGGAGAACTGATTCCTGTGCCTAATCGTTGGAACTATCTGTTGATGGGTGATACATCGGCCTACAATTATGAGTTTACGGCTCAGATCCGTCGCACGAAAGGTAGTGGCCAGATACAATTTCATCTACGTGACAACGGTTACACCGATGAACGATGTAACTATGTGGGCTTCACGATTGGAGCCGGACAGAGCGAGTTCTTCCATCAGACCGGCGGTGTTCGTGACACATTGGCTTCGCCTAAGCCCTTTGCCTTTCAGAGCAATCGCTGGTATCAGCTTCGTTTTGTCTGTCAAGAGGGAAATATCCGTTGCTATGTCGATGATGAGCTGATTCATACTGTTGATTTGCGTCCGTTGCCTTCGTTGGTGGCATTAGCCACGCTCGATAAGGAGCATAAGCAGGTGTTGTTGAAGGTAGTGAATACTACGCAACACGAGGAACGTACCGAATTGGTGATTCGTGGATTGAGTGTGAAAAACAAGGCTTCGCTGGTTGAACTGGCCTCACAACCCGAGGCAGCCAATAGCTTTGCCGATCCTGAACGGATTCGGCCGGTATCCAAAGAGATTGAGTTTTCGTTGGGATTGCCAATGGTCTATGTCTTTCCTCCCAGTTCGGTTACAATACTGAAGCTATCGGTTGAATAATAGGATTTGTTTGTCTAATTTTGCATCGATGAATTTATCCCTTAAGTCTTAATAAAGAGAATGAAAATGAGAAAGATGTTTTTGGTATGCATACTTTGTGCTATGTATGCAATGAATGCTGTTGTTGTGGCTCAGAGCAGTGAGTCCGGGTTGTTTAATTCATTAGCTGTTGGCGTGAATGCCGGTACGACCGGTGTGGGTTTTGATGTAGCAACTCCGATGGGCCGTTTCTTTGCGGTTCGAGCGGGAGTTGATTTTATGCCGAATATCCGTTTTCATACGGATGTGGATATCAAGGTAGATGTGAATTTCCCGGGTGGAAACCATACATCTGTCACTACACTTGATGTTGAGACAGCGTTGAAGCGCGTGAGCGGTGATGTGTTATTGAACATTTATCCCTTTCCTTCGTCTGGGTTCTTCTTGTGTGGCGGAGCCTATTTTGGCGGAGAAGAGGTAGTCAAGATAAGTAGTCATAGTAGTGAGCTTGCCGAATTGTTAGCCCAGAGTAATAATCTCGGTTTCGATATTGGAGACCTTTCTTCTATTCCGGTGGACCGCAATGGAGATCTATTGGGTGGTTTGAGAGTTGCCAAGATTCGTCCTTATGTAGGTTTGGGATTTGGTCGTGCCGTTCCTAAGAAGCATTTGGGATTCATGGTTGATTTGGGTGCTCAGATTCATGGCACACCTGATATTCATTCAGAGACCGGTGATTTGGAGATGTTGATTCAAGAGGCTAATGACGATATCACCAAGGGTATAAAGAAGATGAAAGTTTATCCGGTACTGAAGTTCCGTTTGTGTGGTAAATTGTTTTAATCCCAATTGATTCGATATGTAGGCGGAATGAGTTGCGTCTGTTTAATCCTTTCCTTCCAACGCTAAAAACCGCCTTTCCCTTTTTTAGGTGCGCCATAATTAGTAAAACGCCATGAGGCAGATTACAATTATGGCACACATTTTCAAGGGTTATTTGTTATTTATCAGCAATCATAATTGTTGTCCAATAGAGCCATTCGGCTTCGGCCTGAAGAATCTCCGGATTGATACTCTCTGTATTATCCTTCGGATGGTGATAATATCCGTCACCGGAAGCGCGGAAGTCCATACAAGGATAGCCGGCCTGCATAAACAGTGTGCCATCTGTGCGAGGACGAGTGAGGAAATGATTCTTCCAGAAGAGCACGCGGCGGTGAATGTAGGCATCGTTGGCTTTGCGGGCCACTTCGGCCAGTTCGGGATATTTATAGTTGTAATGAGCCACCAGCGTTTCTCCGGCGCCCACCTGTTCCAGGTTGATTATGGCTGCAACCTTCTCTTTCGGCACCACCGGATGTTTGGTATAATAAGCACTACCAGTCAAGCCGGCCTCTTCGCCATCGAGACTCATGAAGATAACACTACGTTTAGGTTTGTTCTTGGTCTTTGCCATAGCTTCAGCCACACCTAGCAATACAGAAGTGGCCGAGTTGTTGTCGTTGGCTCCTTCGATGTGATACGGAATCATGCCCAGATGGTCGAGATGCGCAGCAATGATTACATATTCGTTAGCCAAAACAGGATCACTACCTTTAATCATACCCAAGATATTCTTTCCGGTAGAGTTGGGATTGTAGGTGGCATTCATCTTGATGTGAGCCTTCTTGCCTGTGTTGAACGAAGCCGGCTTCTTTGTCTTATAGATGTTGCGGACAGTTTCCTTATAGTTTCTTCCTGTGCCGAGGAAGATGTCGTTGACTACTGTGTCTGTTACATGACAATAGACAAAACCAGGATTGTATGGAGCACACGGTCCGGGCACCCAATAGTAGAGAAGTCCGGCTGCACCATGAGCTACCGCATTGTTGAGCTTAGTGGGATGTAGCGTGTGTTTATACCACATTGCCAAGGTGTCGGGATGACTGCTTGTGTTGGGTGTTTCACCTTCCATCAACACAATCTTACCCTTTACATCAATACCTTTATAATCGTCGTAGCCCAATTCGGGAGCTGTTACTCCAAAGCCCACGTACACCACATCTGCCGTGATGTCACCGTTGTCGGACATGCCGCCGGCGAACCATCCATCAGCCCACGGATAGGACTTGCTGACCCAGGTAACATTCTTTTTCCCGTCGGGAGTAGGAAAGAGGACGTCCATTGTGCTGCCCGGTTTGATCTCTACACAAGGATGAGGAAACTCCTGAATGTAGGAGCCGTTGTCACCGATAGGCTGCAAACCCCATTCTGTATAATAGCCTTTGACAATCTCTACTGCTTTTGCCATACCGGGTGAGCCGGCCAAGCGGCCTTCGAGAGCCGGATCGGAGAGTTGTTTGACATATCCGAACAGCTTCTTCGAGTTGATAACGCGGTGCATTACGCCCAAGCGCTCTTGTTCAACGGGTTGTTTGTCGTCGGGAGCCGCCTGTAGTTGTTGTCCCATCGGGATGGACAGAGCCATCGCCAGGGCAAGTCGTAATAAAGTGTTTTTCTTCATAATTATTAGAATATAAAGTCGTATTATTATTCTCGGTATGGGGCTAAATATACGATTTAATTTGGATAAAAAAGGAGCTGTATGGATTTTTTATTCAAATTCCATACAGCTCCGTTTAATCTAAGCTATATCGTTGGGATACGATGATTAGTGAACAAGCATATCTGCTGTGACCGGAGTGAACTCCTTGGCATCAGCCTTGCGCAGCTTCACGCTACCATCGTTCCAGTATGAAGGCCATCCGCCGATTATGTGACCCAAGAAGACAACCTTGAATTCGTGCAAGCCCTTGGCCAAAGCTACTGATGAGTCGTGACGAGAGAAGCGTTTCACTTCGCCGCCATTGTTGACCAACATCTTGCCATCAATCCAAACCTCTTCGTTGTCTGATGATACATAGTAAACGCCATCTTCCGGAATGTTGATGTAGCCAGTTGCAGCAGAGCTGAAGTCTTTCACGCCACGCATTGACTCGTCAGTCTTCTCCACGCTTCTGATCTCTTTCAACTCTTTGATGACAGACGACTTGCGATCCTTGACAGCATCAAATTCGGCTGTTTTCAAGAAGTAGCCATAAGCAACCTCCATGTTCAAGCCCGGAGTAGTCTTGTCAACCTCTTTGGCCGGAGCCAGTTCTTGCTTTTCTACTGTAATGGTGCGAGTCGGGCTCATCTTGCCTGAAGGCAATACCGAGCGGATCTTCAGTGTGCTGGTTTCTGTAAACTCAATAGGAGCCGAGTAGATTGTTGAGGTCGGAGTCGGTTCAGTGCCGTCAATGGTATAAACCACCTTGACCGGACGAGTTGTCTTGAACTCCAATGAAGCCTTGTCGGTGAAGGCAACGAAGTTGCAAGAGCCGTTCGGCTGTTCAGGTTGCGGAATGTGATAGTTGATGTTATGACCATCCAAACGCACATAAGCATTGTCCATACGGCGTTCAAAGTCTTTGTAATCCTTGCGATTCAAAGGAGTCCAGCCGATTTCAGCAATGGCAATGATACGCGGATAGGTGCTGTATTCGCGGATACCTTCGGTGTAGAGATATTCAGACCAAACATTGCCCTGAACGCCCAAGACGTAGTCGCTCTTGCCCATAGCAGCCAATGTGTCGGGAAGCGGATTGTAGCTATAGGTCTTTTCAAGCAGTGTGTAGCCACCGATGCTTACCGGTT
Organism: uncultured Parabacteroides sp.; assembly: GCA_934725305.1. Taxonomy (GTDB): domain Bacteria; phylum Bacteroidota; class Bacteroidia; order Bacteroidales; family Tannerellaceae; genus Parabacteroides. Next base: position 62,821 of record CAKVBA010000009.1, read on the forward strand.
CAATCTTGGAGTCGCCCTGATAGTGGTCGAGATACATACCGTTTCCGCCCGGAGTCATAATGACAGAGTGGTTCATAGAAGCAGCGATGATGCCACCCTCTTCGCCACGCCACGACATAACGGTTGCACTTGGAGCCAAACCGCCTTCCAAAATTTCGTCCCAGCCGATAATCTTCTTACCCTTTGTGGCCAGATATTTTTCCATGCGCTGGATCACGTAGCTCTGTAGTTTTTCTTCGGCAGAGTGCTTGTCGTCTTTCTTCAAGCCCTCTTTGCGTATACGCTGCTGGCAGAGCGGACAATTCTTCCAGCTCACCTTCGGACATTCGTCACCGCCAATGTGGTAATATTCGCTCGGGAACAAAGGAATCATTTCGTCCACTACATTCTCAAGGAATTCAAACATATCTTCCTTGCCCGGACACATAACGATGTCTTCGACGCCCCAGATGATACGCGGAGTTCCCGGGTTGCCTTTGCATGACAATTCGGGGTAAGCAGCGATAGCAGCCATTTCGTGTCCCGGCAATTCCAGTTCGGGAATGACTGTGATAAAGCGGTCTGCCGCGTATTTGACAATTTCTTTAATCTCTTCCTGTGTGTAGAAACCTTTGTGTTCTGTTTTTTCGCCCTCTGTGCGGACTGAGCCCACTTCGGTCAGTTTCGGATATTTCTTAATCTCGATACGCCAACCCTGGTCGTCGGTCAAGTGCCAGTGCATGCGGTTCATCTTGAACAGTGCCAACACGTCTAATTGCTTCTTGACGCTCTCGACCGGCATAAAGTGGCGACACGGGTCGATCATCATACCGCGGTAGCCAAAGCGTGGTTCGTCTTTGATAGAGACGGCCGGAGCCTTCCAAGCAACCGTTGTAACGGTAGAGGCACTTTCGATTTCGGCCGGAAGCAGCTGCATAAATGATTGCATACCATAAAACAGACCTTGAGCGGTCTTTGCCTTTACGGTCACATTCTGAGCGGTTACATCCAGCGTGTAGCCTTCGTCGTTTACATCAAGGTTTTCATCAATCATCAAATTGATGCCATTGGAAGCCTCCTGGTCGGACGTGCTGATAGCGTAGCCGGTTGCATGATTCATTTTGTCGGCAAAGAAGGCTGCCACGGTTTTTGCTTCGGGAGTAGAAGCGTAGATACTTGTGTTTTTACTGAGCTTGAAGAATCCCTCGTTCTGAACAAGGCTTGCCGGTGCAGGGATGATGTTGATGCCCTGGTTGTAAGACATCTCCTGAACAGGAGCACCGCCGCAAGAAGCCAAGAAAGTGAGTGCCATTCCGGCACAGACTGATGCAAAGATTTGTTTCATGTCTTGTTGTTTAATGATTATTAATCTGAAATGGATAATCTGTATAAAAAGATATAGGACGACCTGTCATAAGACAAGCCGCCCTACACCTATTATTTAGTCAAAATTACCAAGCGAAGATAGGATATTCTTTCATGATGCTATTGACTTTTTCGCGTACAGAAGCGATAGTCTTGTCGCATTCAGGAGCTGCCAAAACGGTATCAACCATTTCAACGATTTCTGCCATCAACGGTTCTTTAGCACCACGAGTTGTGATAGCCGGAGTACCTACGCGGATACCAGAAGTCTGGAATGCAGAGCGGCTGTCAAACGGAACCATGTTCTTGTTTACAGTGATGTCAGCAGCAACCAATGCCTTTTCAGCAACCTTACCAGTCAGTTCAGGGAACTTAGTGCGCAAGTCGATCAACATACTATGGTTGTCAGTACCGCCAGAGATAATCTTGTAACCTTTGTCGGTAAATGCCTTAGCCATAGCAGCAGCATTAGCCTTAACCTGTTTCTGATATTCTACATATTCCGGTTCAAGAGCTTCGCCGAAAGCAACAGCCTTAGCAGCGATAACGTGTTCCAGCGGACCACCCTGGATACCCGGGAATACAGCAGAATCCAACAGCTGAGACATCATCTTGATCTGACCCTTCGGAGTCTTCTTGCCCCATGGGTTTTCAAAGTCTTTACCTAACAAGATGATACCACCGCGCGGACCACGCAATGTCTTGTGAGTAGTAGAAGTAACGATGTGTGCATATTCCAACGGGTTGCTCAACAAACCTGCAGCGATCAAACCAGCCGGGTGAGCCATGTCGACCATCAACAAAGCACCTACCTTGTCAGCGATTTCGCGCATACGTTTGTAATCCCAGTCACGAGAATAAGCAGAACCACCACCGATGATCAATTTCGGTTTTTCGCGCAAAGCAACTTCTTCCATCTGGTCGTAGTCAACGCGTCCTGTTTCTTCTTTAACGTTATATTCTGTCGGGTGGTATAAGATACCTGAGCTATTTACTAATGAACCATGAGAAAGGTGACCACCATGAGCCAGGTTCAAGCCAAGGAAAGTATCGCCTGCGTTCAATACAGCCAATAAAACAGCTGCATTAGCCTGAGCTCCTGAGTGAGGCTGTACGTTTGCCCATTCTGCCTTGAAGATCTTTTTCAGTCTTTCAATAGCGATAGTTTCACTCTGGTCAACAACTTCACAACCACCATAATAACGCTTGCCAGGATAACCTTCTGCGTATTTGTTGGTCAGGCAGCTGCCCATAGCCTGCATAACTTGGTCACTTACAAAGTTTTCTGAAGCGATCAATTCGATACCTTTTAATTGACGCTGGTGTTCTTTCTCGATGATGTCGAAAATGATTGTGTCTCTTTTCATTACTATTAAAATTGGTTATTGCAATGATGATTAGCCTCACATTGTGAGGACGTCTGCAAATGTACAATATTTTTTGATATACAGTCTATATTTTGCAAGATAATTCTTGCTTCTTTTTCTATACGTAACGGAAAGATTGAAAAATCTTTAAACGCTTTTGAGTTTCTTACTATTACATTATATTTGTTCGTCAAACTAAGTTGTTTCATTTTAAGAATAAAAAGATAAGAAAAGCGATGATGAGCTACGCTAATTATTTGTATATCGCCATCCGTGCAGCATTGGATGCGGGAAAATCAATTATGGACATTTATACCGATCCCAATTCGGATTTCGGAATTGAGCGTAAGGCTGATAATTCTCCGTTGACATTGGCCGACAAGGCTTCAAACCGGTTGATCATGACGGCGCTGTCGGTGACTTCTATTCCGGTGTTGAGCGAAGAGGAACGTGAGGTGCCGTATGCAGAACGTTCAAAGTGGAAAACTTTCTGGGTTGTGGATCCGTTGGATGGAACGAAGGAGTTTATCAAGAAGAATGGTGAGTTTACCGTGAACATTGCTTTGGTGATAAAGGGTGTTCCGGTGTTGGGTGTTATATATGTGCCCGTGCGCAAGGAGCTTTATTTTGCTTCGGATTCGTATGGTGCCTATAAGCTGACCGACGTTGATAGTTGCAATCAGCCGGCCATGAATGAGCTGAAAGAACGTGCCGTGCGTTTGCCGATGGCTTTGGCTCATCAGGGCATTGTGGTGGTGGCTTCTCGCTCTCATCAGTCCGAAGAAACAACGGCCTATATTGATAATCTGCGCAAACAGGGTCAGCCCGTGACCTTGATCAGTAGTGGCAGTAGCCTGAAAATCTGCTTGGTGGCCGAAGGCAGTGCCGACATTTATCCACGTTTTGCCCCAACTATGGAGTGGGATACGGCGGCCGGTCATGCGATAGCGCGTGCGGCCGGATGCAATGTCTATCATATCGACGAAAAGACGCCGCTTCGTTATAACAAGGAGGATTTGCATAACCCGTGGTTTGTCGTGAAGTGATCTGTTTTATATCCAGGGCGTTGCTAACGCTCTATTGTTTTGTGTGAGCGTTGCCAATACTCTATTGCCCAGGGCTAATGAGAACCTTGCACCTCCATTCGGAGGCGTGCGTTAACACAAATCACAAATATAATATCCCAATGTGTTCGCGTGTGTTTACGCGACATAGCAACGGCGCCCGTGGCGAATGCCATGGGCAATGGTTTTCTTAGCCCAGGGCAGCGCCCTGGGTTATTGTATTTTACGAAGATTCATTTTTACTAATAACGAGGGATAAAATCATTAGAAGCAACCGGCAATTCCGCCACGGTTGACCGGCAATTCCGCCACGTTTAAAAACAGCCTTGAAAAACAAGGTTATGGGCTCTCTTTCAAGGGTCTATAGACTTTCCGGAATTAGTCTATAGACTTTCTGGAATTAGTCTATAGACTTTCGGAAAAAAGGGTATAGACTTTTTTGAAAATGGGTAGGCACTCCGTTCGAATTGGGTAGGCACTCCGTTGGAAAGGAGTAGTTATCCAATTTCCGTAGATAAGCTACTCCGTTTTGATGGGGTTAATGGCTTCTTGGTTTCTTGTAGGCTTATTGTATTTTTATATTCTTTTTATCGCACTAAAGTTGTTGCCCGGTCTCTTGTTCACTATTCAAACCAATATTGCATACGAGAGGCCAACAGCGTTTCAAGGTCGGCAATCGCCTTTTGAACTTCCGCCTTTTGCTTCTCTATCTGCTTGATGCGCTCAGCAAAGAGTTGCTGGAGTGGAAGAGGAGGAAGAGGAATGGGAAGTTTTTTAAATTCTTCAAAATTGATACTATCAACAGTTACTGCTTTTGTTTTGCTAAGAAGATACGAAGAACTCATCTTAAGTGTATACAATATAAAAAGAGTATTTGCTTTATTTTCATAAACCAACAAAGCTTTAATATCTTGATTTATCGTAACAGGTCTTGTTGTAATAGCAATTGGTAGTGTATGCTTAAGAATACCACTTCTATTCACAATCAATATAGTTCCTGTTGGAAGTAACTTCGCAGAACTATTTTGCATTCCTAGTTCTGTTATATGTAATAAGGAGTTTGAGATATACATTGATTTCATGTCTTTAGATGAAACCCAAACAATATCACCATTCCAATATTCTGGTTTATTCTTTGATGGAGTTCCACCACCTTTAGAGGTGGAGATTTCCCCCAACTTCTTCACTTCCCATCCCATTTCATTCTCCACGGGATCGCCAAACATCTGATAGAAGATACTTTGAGCGAGGTTGTCATAATCTTTTAGCTGCTCCTTCTTCAAACGAATCAACTCGTTAATCTTGTCAAGCTCGGAGACAATGGCAAGTTGAATGGGTTTGGGTGGGAGAGGAATGCAATCTTTGGCGACATCAGTGAACTTTATATTATTAATGTTTGCTCCATTGCCAATAGAAGATAAATAGGCTTTAAATGTTTGTGAGCAGAAATAATAGTAAGTGAATTTAGGGATCAATTTATCCTCATTTGGAACGATAAGCCCCATGAATCCACCAAATGCATATGGGTACTCTTTTTCAACAAAAGCAACTTTACCCAAATGTTGTTTACTTCCATTTGACATACACATAAAGATAGAGTTTTTTCTAAGCTTTTTATCTTCAGGTATAGTAATGGAATCTGATATGTATTTTAATTCATCTAAGTTTATGGAGTTTGTGCTTAAATCAATATTGTTTGATCTGAGTACTATATTGTTCGAAAAATCAACTTCATCTTTTCCAGAGTATGTTAGACCTCTAAAAAAAGAAGTCACTTCTCCCAACTTCTTATATTCCCATCCTTGTTTCATCGTTCCTCCTTATCGTTATTGTTATAGCTCTGCGCCCCGGAGGGGCAACTTCTCCACAGGACAACACCCTGGGTATGATGTAATTATGAGCTATTCGCCCTGCAAGGGCAGCTTTAATATCTCGTTGTTTTTTATAGTTGCCC
>CAKVBA010000010.1 GCA_934725305.1 uncultured Parabacteroides sp.
TATTACTAAGTTTTAACCGAGTCAACTTACTTTATTGATAAGACATTTAGTAGTCAACTAAAAACGTTAACATACAGACTTTTTCTAAAAAGTCTCAGCCCTCCTTTTTTTGAATGCCGTTTGAATATCGTTTAAATGCCGTTTAAACACGGTTCAAAAAAAGGGTGTTTTCAAAAAGATGCCGACCTTTTTCCAAAAAGGGTGCGCCCTTTTCCAAAAAAGGATGCGAGCTTTTGTTGAAGCGGATTCTCCTGCCCTTTCAAACGAGCTCGTCTATCAGCTTCGGATGGATAACGGTTTTGCACTTCCCGATCGCCTAAAGTGACAGATTGTAACAATTGCAATTCTACCGGGAGTGAACTAAAAAACTTCTTTGCCTGCAATAGGCAAATATCCCTGATAGCAGAATTTCTATTTTTGACATTTTGCTCATAAAACCGCATATTAACTGAATAAATATACAGTTTTATACTATATGTCATAAAACATTATTAAATTTTATGCCAAAAAATTTGCTCGGTAAAATATTTTCTGTAAATTGCCACCCGTTAACAGAATTGCATAAACAGGGTCTATAAGGAGTAAATTTGTAACATTAAAATCTAAAGATATTACGAATTTATAATGAAGGAGTAGTATGAATACTATAAATTAAAAGCTACAATTATCCCAAATATTCCTATTTAAGCAAATTACAAACTTTAATTAAACTATTTATATGAAAGAACTGAATCGGAGTCTTTCCAAGGAAAGACGTGGCACTCTTAGTGCCTTCCGGTTGCCTTGTTTCCTTTTGGCGACCGCTTTAAGTATGCCGGCTCACGCTGCATTAGTACAGGATCAAGAAGGATCAATGAATCCACTATTGAGCCAAAATGGCATGTATGCGGAAAATAGCATTAATCAGAACAAGACAAAACAGGTAAGCGGTGTAGTTAAAGACGCTAATGGAGAACCGGTGATTGGTGCTAACGTTGTTGAGAAAGGAACAACAAATGGTACAATCACAGACCTTGATGGCCGCTTTACCTTGACAGTTGCAGAACATGCAATTCTTCAGTTCTCATACGTAGGTATGCAGACCGCTGAATATGCATCTAAAGCGAATATGGATATTGTTCTGCAGAGCGATTTTCAGGAAGTTGACGAAGTTATCGTTGTTGCTTATGGTACAGCAAAGAAATCTACCTTTACAGGTTCTGCTTCTACAGTAAATGCAAAAGACTTAGCCGTTCGTCCGGTAACAAACGCTGCCACAGCATTGGAAGGTTCGGCTCCGGGTATCCAGGTAAAGGGTGGCTCTGGTCAGCCGGGTGCTGCTCCCGCTATCCGTATTAGAGGTTTCGGTAGTATCAATGCCTCTTCGGCTCCTCTGTATGTAATCGATGGTGCAATCTATAACGAAAGTGCTTTTGCCGATATCAACCCTGCCGATATTGAAAGTATCTCTGTCTTGAAAGATGCGGCTTCTACTTCATTGTATGGTTCAAGTGCCGGTAATGGTGTTGTATTGGTAACCACTAAAAAGGGTAAATCAGATAAACCGACTGTAGGTTTGAGCATTACTCAGGGTTTTGCAAACCGCAGTATCCCTCAGTATGACTACATTAATATTTGGGAATACTATCCTGTGATGTGGAAACAGTTGCGTAACCAGCAAATTTCTAAGGGAAAATCAGAACAGGCTGCTGCTGAATTTGCATCTAAAAATATCTACACACTGTTAGCTTGTAACCCATTCAAAGACGTTCCTAACGACCAGATTGTAATGTCTGACGGTACATTGAACCCGGCTGCCAATCAGCTGTTGTGGGGCGAAGATACAGACTGGTGGGACGCTGTTAGTCGCACAGGTTATCGTAGCGATTACAACTTGAACTTCAGTACACGTTCAGAAAAGAGTGACTCTTATGTATCTGTTGGCTACTTGACAGATAATGGTTACATCATGAAAACCGACTTCAACCGTTTCACTGCTCGTGCTAACGTAAACTTCCAGCCGGTCAAATGGTTCAAGGCAGGTGTTAACATTGCCGGTAACCGCACAAAATCAAATACAACCAGCCACGGTGGTAGTACATTCTCAAACCCGTTCCACTTCGTACACCGTATGGGTCCGATCTATCCCTTGCACATACACGATCCTAAGACAGGTGAATACATCTTGGATTCTGAAGGAAACAAGCAGTGGGATTACTTGAGCGACCGTGGTAGTGGTGCAACTCCGGGTCGTCACCTGATTGCAGAAAAGGAGTTGAACAAGCAGTATTATATGCGTAATGGTCTCTCTACAAGAGGTTATGCAGACTTCAACATCATGGAAGGTTTGAAGTTTACAATCAATGGCGCATACGACTTTACAGATAAACGTAACCGCGAATACCAGAATAAAGAGGTGGGTGACGGTGCTCCCGGCGGTCTTATGTTCTTCGGAAACTATAGAACAACAACCATACTGTTCAACCAGTTGCTCAACTACTCGAAAGACTTTGGTGCACACCACGTTGATGCAATGTTGGGTCATGAAAGCTATCAATATGAGTTGAATTCTGAAGCTTACACACGTCAGGGCCAGATTGTAGATGGCATCTATGAATTCGGTAACTTCACCAACACAACTGCGATTGGTTCTCAGACTGACAAATACAAGAAAGAGGGTTACTTCGGTCGTGTAAACTATAACTACAACGATAAATACTACGGATCATTCTCATTCCGTCATGATGGTTCTTCTCGTTTCCACAAATCTTCTCGTTGGGGTAACTTCTGGTCTGCCGGTTTGTCTTGGAGAATGGATCAGGAAAACTTCATCAAGGATATCAACTGGATCAACCAGCTGAAGCTTCGTGCCTCTTACGGTGAAACCGGTAACGACCTTACTGGCGGTTACTATCCGTATAAAGACCTTTACACATTAGGTTTCAACAACGGTCAGGAAGCAGGTATCTACTTCGACTCATTGGGTAACAAGGACTTGAAATGGGAAACACAGGTCAGCTACGACTTAGCTCTCGAATTTGGCGTATTCAACTTCTTGACAGGTTCTGTAGAATTCTTCAGCAAGCAATCAAAAGATTTGTTGTTCTCTGTTCCGGTATCAACACAGACAGGTTCATCCAGCGTATGGAAAAACATTGGTAAGGTAGCCAATAATGGTGTTGAAATTTCATTGGATGCCAAGTTGATTGACAACCACGATTGGAAATGGTCAATTGGTGCTAATGCAACCTTCTTGAAGAATGAAATCAAACGCTTGCCTGAAGGTATGTCAGAAATCATCGACGGTACAAAGCGTTTGGCTGTAGGCCAATCAGTATATGACTACTGGATGAGACATACAATCGGTGTAAACCCGGATAATGGAGACTTGATGTTCGTATTCGACCAAGAAAATGCAACATGGAGTGATAGCGATTGCTACGAATATAAGGGTCAGAAGGTGACTACAAACCGCACAAAGGGTGCTTTCCACTATGCAGGTTCAGCTATTCCTGATGTATATGGTGGTATCAACACCAACTTGAAGTACAAAAACTTCGACTTAGGTTTGGTATTCTCTTATCAGTTGGGTGGTGTAGTTCGCGATGGCGACTATATCCAGATTATGCAGGTAAACAACTATGGTGGTAACGTTCACCGTGACGTACTCAAAGCATGGCAGAAACCGGGTGACATCACCGATATTCCTCGTTGGGATGCTTCAACCAGTTCAAATGTCAACAACGGTTACATCGATCGTTGGTTGGTATCAGCCAGCTACCTAAGCTTCAAATCAGCAACTTTAGGCTATTCATTGCCTAAGGCTTGGGCTCAGAAGGCTACACTGCAGAGCGTTCGCTTCACATTGAGCGGTGAAAACTTATTGATGTTGGCAGCTCGTAAAGGTTTGAACCCATCTGATGGATTCAGCGGTAACTCAGGTTACAGCTACACACCTTCACGTGTATTCACATTAGGTGTTAACGTTTCATTCTAATCAATTTTTAATCGAATTCTATCATGAGAAAATTAGTATATCATTCATTAGCCGCATTTGCATTAACACTTGCATTAGGTTCTTGTAATAGCGATTTCATGGAGACCTCTCCTACTAACCAAATAGACAGTGAACAGGCAACCCAGACAATAGGTAACTTAAGAGCCCTGTTAGCCGGTGCACACCGTAGCTTATATGGAGAATGGGGTTACGACAAACCGGGAGAATCAGGTATAAACATGCATAAAGATATCCTGGGCGAAGATGTTGTTCTGCCAAGTCCGGGTAACGGTTGGTTCAACAACGAATATGCCTGGTTGCGCCACATCGACCCTGATACCGGTCTTCCATACTTTGGTTTCACCTACTATTATAGTATGATCAGTGCAGCCAACACTATTTTGGCCCATATTGATAATGTCCCCGGTACAGAAGAAGAACGCAATCAGATCAAGGGTGAAGCCCTGGTTTTCCGTGCACACAGCCACTTCCAAATGGTTCAGCTGTTTGGTAAACGCTATGTAGCCGGACAGGAAAACTCTCAGTTGGGTGTTCCCTATCGCTTCGAAGCTAATCTGGAGCCGCAGGCTCGTAATACCGTAGAAGAGGTTTACAAATGGGCAAACGAAGACATTGACAACGCCATTAAATGCTTGTCAAGCTATCAGCGTAAAAACATCAACCACTTCTCACAGAGCGTTGCTTACGGTATCAAGGCTCGTATTGCATTGGTCCAAGAAAACTGGCCGGTTGCTATCGAAGCTGCTACTAAGGCGTTGGAAACAGCTCGCGCTGAAGGTCGTGAATTGCAGACTGGAGCCTCTTTGCTGGGTGGCTTCAACAACGTAGAACGCAACAGCGAATGGATGTGGGCTTCTATCATGACAACCGAACAGGATTTGGCATTTAGCCACTTCTTTGCCTACATGTCATGGAACTTCAACTCTACACCGGTTCGTAAGGCAACTCGCTGTATCCTTGACAGACTGTATGCCAAGATTTCTCCGACAGACATCCGTGCTCAGTGGTGGGATCCGACAGGAACAGCAGAAGTACCTTTATCATCTTATGCTAAATGGGAATATCAGAACCGTAAGTTCACCTCTCAGTCAGCAGGTAGTGCTGTAAATGATATGGTTTACATGCGTATGTCTGAAATGTATCTGATCAAGGCCGAAGCGGAAGCTCGTAGCGGTCAGGAAGATGCAGCCCGCCAGACATTGCTCGAATGGGAAGTAACCCGCGACCCGGAATATAAACTATCACAGAATAGCGGACAGGATTTGGTTGAAGAAATCTGGACACAGCGCCGTATCGAATTGTGGGGCGAAGGTTTCCGATTCACCGACTTGAAGCGACAGAACAAAGATTTGGACCGTCGTGACAGCAACCACAACGAAGCAATTTGTGTAACTATGTACGTGCCGGCCGGTGATCCGAAATGGCAGTTCAAGATTCCGAAAAGCGAAATGAATGTCAACCCGTTGATGGTACAAAACGAGTAATATTTAATCTTATATTTTTCACTTATATGAAAAAACTTATCATTTCATTATGTATTCTTTGCGGTGGCTATGCAGCCACCGCTCAAGAAGCTCTTTACCAGAGACCTCCTCAGGTAATTGAGAAAGTTGCATTGGCGCCTTTGGCTCCGACGCGCATTATTAGTGGTAACAATCAGTGGATCCTTCAGCTGGATCGTTCTCGCTACACTCCTATTGCTAAATTGGCTCAGACAGAACTTCGCCTGGCAGGTATGCGCATCAATCCGACATCTTTCTGCAGAAGCCGAATGAGCGAATATAGCGGTGCATCTCTTCTTAAGATGATGGACGACAAAGCTGTTCAGATCAAGGGTCTTCCGGCTAAAAGCTTCATCATGGCCTCTTCTTTCTCTCCCAACGCAAAACAGATTGTACTGGCAGTAGAAGAAGGTAATGGTATTTATCTGTATCGTGTTAATCCCGAAACTGCAACAGCTCAGAAGATCAGCGACCGCCGCATGAATCTTACAACCTATGCCTATATGGAATGGTTGAACGACGATGAGTTTGTTACAATCCTTGTTCCTAATTCATTGGGTGCAGCTCCGGCAGAAAAAGAACTTCCTAAAGGTCCGGCTATCCAGGAAAGTACAGGTAAGGCAGCTCCTGCAAGAACATGGCAGGATATGTTGAAGAGCCCGCACGATGAAAATGTATTCACATACTACTTCACAGGCCAGATGGCTCGCATCAACGGTCAGACAGTGAAGGAAATTGGTAAGCCGGCTGTTTACAGCGGTCTTTCAGTTTCTCCTGACAAACAGATGTTGTTGGTTTCTATGATTCAGAAGCCTTATTCTTACCAGGTTCCGATGATGAGCTTTGCACAGACTCACGCTGTATGGGATCTGAACGGTAAAGAATTGGTTCAGTTGGCTAACAATCCGACAATCATCCGTCCGATGGGTTACGATGCTTGTTCTCCTTATCCAAGAAACTTCGGCTGGAGAAGCGACAAACCTTCTACTGTCTATTGGATCGAAGCTCAGGACAAGGGTGACAGCCGCAACTATAAGGTAGATTATAAAGATATCGCTTACCAGTGGACAGCTCCTTTCACAGGCTCAAAGACAGAAGTTGCTCGCACAAAAGAACGTATGAGCAGTATCATGTGGGGTAACGACGACTTTGCTATGTTGAACGAAACTTGCGAAGAACGTGCAAACGTGAAAGTTTGGAAGTTCAAACCTTGTTCAAAGGATGCAATGGAAATCGTATTCGACTATTCAATGGACGATGGTTATGGCAATCCGGGAACACCGGTTCTTGTTAAGAACGAATTGGGCAGATCTGTCGTTTACAACACACAGAAAGGTAACGAAATCATGATGATTTCTCCGGGTGCTTCTCCTGAAGGTAACATGCCGTTCATCAGCCGTTATCAGATCAAGGAAAAGAAGAACACTATCTTGTGGCGTTGCCAGGCTCCGTATTACGAAAGCATCGAAAAGGTAATTGATCCGGCTAAACAGATCGTAATCACTTCTCGTCAGTCTAAAGAAGAACCGGCTAACTTGTTCTATCGCAACTTGAAGAAGAAGAAAGCTGATCAGCTGACAAACTTTGCAAATCCGTATCCTGAAATGAAGGGTGTTTCTAAAGAGAAAATCCACTACAAACGTGCCGATGGTTTGGATTTGACAGCTACAGTTTATCTGCCTGCAGGTTATAACAAAGATCGTGACGGTCGCTTACCGGTGTTGATGTGGGCTTATCCGCGTGAATTCCGTTCAAAAGCAGACGCTGGTCAGGTTCGTGGCTCTCAGTACACATTCACTAATATCGGTAACGGTTCTCCGGTATTCTGGGTATTGCGTGGATTCTGTGTAATGGAAAGTGTAGAAATGCCGATCGTTGGAACAAGCGAAACAGCTGAACCTAACGACAACTTCTTGGAACAGTTGACAATGAATGCAGAGGCTGCTATCAATGCTATCGCAGATATGGGTATTGGTGACCGCAACCGCGTTGCAATCGGTGGACACTCTTACGGTGCGTTCATGACAGCTAACTTGCTGACACATACTAAGCTGTTCAAGGCTGGTATCGCTCGTAGTGGTGCTTACAACCGTACATTGACTCCGTTTGGTTTCCAGTCTGAAACTCGTACATACTGGGAAGCTCCTGATGTTTACTACAAGATGTCTCCGTTCTCTTATGCTAATCAGCTGAGCGGTGCTCTGTTGCTGATCCACGGTGATTCAGATAACAACACAGGTACTTATCCGATACAGACAGAACGTTTCTTCCAGGCTTTGAAGGGTCACGGTGCTATCACTCGTTTCATCTCATTGCCGTATGAAAGCCACGGTTACACAGCAGAAGAAAACGTTTTACACCTGTTGTATGAATGCGATGCTTGGCTTGACAAGTATGTAAAACAGGCAAAATAAGAAGGATTTTCCGTTTTGTTAGTTTAATTATACAAAAGACCAAGGTCTAAAAAAGGGGTTGTGTCAAAACGATGGTTTTGATGCAGCCCCTTTAACTTATCCCGGCTATTAGATTTCAATTCCGGCTCGTGATTGTGCCTGGTTCATCACTTACACGGATGGATCTCAATTGTATAAGAGACCTCCATGCCGGCACCCGGCTGCAGATGTTGCATCCAATCCTTGTCTTTATATTCGCCCTCATATCCGGCACGGTCGCAACGGCCATACCAAGGTTCGATGCAAACAAATGGCGCATCCTTTGCAGGAGGAGACCACAGTCCTACCACTGGTGCATCAAAGTGAAGAGTCAAGACCGCCTCACGCGCGTTGTTATGCAAAACCACCTGATGCAGTTGTCCGTCTTCAAAGATCAAGGCATCTTTATCAAAGGTATGCGTATCCAGCGGAAGCATTCCCTGCTCATCCAGTGTCAGCGGATAGCGATCCGTAGCAGCACAACCTTTCTCTTTGATCAGGATAAATTCCAATCCCTCTTGCTTGTCAAAAGAGAAAAAGCCTCGTTTGTCGGTTTCTGCCGTATAGTCTGGATAATAGAAAGCCGGATGAGCACCGATCTGGAAGTGCATCTCCTCTTTTCCCCTATTCTCGACCGACCAAATCACCTCGATCCGATTTCCCCGTAGGCGATAACCAATCTCAAGGCGGAAATGAAATGGATAGATGGCCCATGTTTCCTCGTCGCTGTCCAAACGGTAACGCACTTCATCTGCTTTATCCACAATCAGCTGAAACTCCTTGTCACGGGCAAAACCATGTTGAGACAGAGGATAGACTTTCCCTTCGTGGCGATATTCATTATTCCATACAGCACCGACAATCGGGAAAAGTACGGGCGAATGGCGTTTCCAATAGGCAGGATCGGCCTGCCACAGATATTCACGACCCGAAGCATTCTCTTTGATACTACAAAGTTCAGCTCCTGATTCTTTGATCTGAATTGTTACTTGTTGATTTGACAATGTTTTCATAAACACATGATTTTAACGCTCAAAGATACACTATTTCGGTAGAAAACTTATATCTTTGTTAAACCATGGAGTAAACAGTAAGTCTAAAACTTAGTTATACCAATCATAATAAGAGTTCAATACTCAATAATAATATCGCATATGAAACGTCGTGATTTCTTTAAAGCCAGTATTGCTGCCGGTGCAGCTATGACACTCAACTTTGATAGACTATATGCAGCCATATCAACAAATACCGTAACTGTAGAATCTGCTCCCGACATGGTTGCCGTGATGGGAGGCGAACCCGAAGTGATGCTCGATAAAGCATTAGAAGCTTTAGGCGGCATTGGTAAATATGTAAAAAAGGGACAAAAGGTTGTTATCAAACCCAATATCGGTTGGGATCGCACGCCTGAATTGGCCGGCAACACCAATCCAAAACTGGTAAAGGCATTGGTACAGAAATGTCTGGCTGCTGGAGCAGAAAAGGTAACGGTCTTTGACCACACGTGTGACAACTGGCAGAAATGCTATGCGACCAGCGGTATTGCCGCTGCCGTGAAAGAGGCCGGTGGCATCATCATGCCTGCCAATGATGAGAGATACTTCAAAGAGGTTGCCATTCCTAACGGCGTCAATCTGAAGCAGGCCAAGATTCACGAAGCCTTGATTGAGGCTGACGTCTGGTTCAATGTGCCTATCCTAAAGAATCATGGTGGAGCCAAGATGACCTGCTGCATGAAGAACTATATGGGTATTGTATGGGATAGACGCTATTTCCATCAAAACGATCTGCAACAGTGTATCGCCGACATCTGTACCTGGCAGAAGAAGCCGGTGCTGAACATCGTGGATGCCTATCGCATCATGCACCAGAATGGTCCGCAGGGTAAATCGGCCGCCGACGTGGCTGTCTTGAAGTCTTTAATTGCCTCTCCGAACATTGTTGCGATCGACACTGCTGCATTGCGTCTGTTCAACCAGGTGAAGAAGCTCGACATGGCAGCCGTAGCCCACATCGGCAAGGGCGAAGCCAATAAGCTGGGTTCAACCGACCTGAGCAAAGTCAACATCAAACGTATTAAGCTATAAGAGATGAAAAAGCTGAATCCACTAAAAGGGTTGCGGGTTATACTCGCAGCTCTTGTTTTCATACCTATACTTTTCTATTTCGTCGATTTCGCCAATCTGATACCCGATTCGGTACACAACCTGCTTCATCTGCAGGTGATTCCGGCGTTGATGGCTGGATTGGTAGGCGTATTGGTCTTCCAGTTCTTGTTGGCATTTCTCTTCGGACGTATCTACTGCTCCGTTATCTGTCCGGCCGGCATCTTGCAAGACATCATCAACCGTCTGTTCTGTTTAGGCAAAACGAAGAAGAAAGGTGCTCGACGCTTCAGCTATCATAAGCCTAAGAATGCGCTACGCTATAGCATCCTGAGCCTCACCTTGGTCTCTATAATCTTAGGCGTAGGTGAATTAGCTCTCCTACTCGATCCCTACAGCAACTTCGGACGCATTGCCAACAACATCTTCCGCCCCATCGTAATGTGGAGCAACAATCTGTTGGCAGAACTGTTAGCGATGGTGGATAATTACACACTCTATAATGTAACCATCACCAATGTAACGGCAGCCGGTCTGATTGCTGCTATTACGGCGTTGATCGTGTTCATCGTTATGGTTGTCTTCCGCGGCCGTTTATTCTGTAACACCATCTGTCCGGTGGGCACACTGCTGAGCCTGATTTCCCGTTACTCGCTCTTCCGTATCACCTTTGATAAAGAGAGTTGCACCTCATGTGGCAATTGTGAACGCTCCTGCAAGGCCGAAGCTATCGACTTCAAGAATATGACTGTAGATACCTCTCGTTGTGTGGATTGCTTCAACTGCATCTCCTCTTGTCCGAAGGGTGGATTGCAGTTCCGCTTCAATCCTTCTTTCCCAAAGAAGAGTCAGGAAACATTGGAGACAAAAGCAGAGGTAAAGTCAAATGCACAGGCCGAAGCAGCCGAAGCGAATGAAGTTTCAGCCAGTCGCCGCACCTTCTTGGCTGCCGGAGCTACGATGGCAGTTTCTCTTCCGCTTGTTCCCGCCTTGGCACACAGCAAAGGAAAAGGCCGAAAGAAATGGCCGCCTATCACACCTCCGGGTTCCTTGAATATCGAGCGATTCAAAGATGTCTGTACCGGCTGTCAGCTGTGTGTGGTTCAGTGTCCCAGTCACGTATTGCGCCCTTGCGGAATGGAATATGGATGGGATTATCTGCTGAAACCCCGTATGGCCTATATCGACAGCTATTGCAACTATAGTTGTACCGTATGTTCGAGTGTCTGCCCCAATGGTGCCATCCAACCTATCACCCAAGAGGAAAAGGAGACCACACAAGTAGGCATTGCCACCTTCTTCAAGAATCGCTGTATCGTGAAGCGTGAAGAGACAGATTGTGGCGCCTGTGCTGAGCATTGTCCGACACAAGCCGTCCACATGGTTCCCTTCAAAGGCACATTGACAATCCCGGAAGTGAATCCCGATCTCTGCATCGGTTGTGGTGGTTGTGAATCCATCTGTCCGGTCAGACCGATGAGAGCTATCATAGTGAAGGCCAACACTGAACACAAGCGGGTTGAAAAGCCAAAAGAGGAAGAGGTGAAAAAGGTAGAAGTAGATGACTTCGGATTCTAAGATAAAAATACTACCTTTGTGCCAAAATAGGTAGTATGGAATTTGAATTACAGTATACAGACACAAAATCAAATGCAAGGGCGGGCTTGATTACCACCGATCACGGTGTAATTGAGACGCCCATTTTTATGCCCGTAGGTACACAGGGCACTGTTAAAGGTGTGCACATGACCGAGTTGAAAGAAGATATCAACGCCCAGATCATCCTGGGAAACACCTATCATCTTTATCTGCGTCCCGGACTGGATATACTGGAACGTGCCGGTGGATTGCACAAGTTCAACTCTTGGGATCGCCCGATCCTGACTGATAGTGGCGGCTTTCAGGTGTTCTCGCTGTCGGACAACCGCAAGCTGCACGAAGAGGGTGCAGAGTTCCGCTCTCATATCGACGGCTCCAAACATCTGTTCACGCCGGAAAAGGTGATGGATATCGAACGTACCATTGGTGCAGACATCATTATGGCCTTTGATGAGTGTTGCCCGGGTGATGCAGATTACGACTATGCCAAGAAATCATTGGGACTGACCGAACGCTGGTTAGACCGCTGCTTCGATCGCTTCAACAACACAGAGCCTAAGTATGGCTATCGTCAGGCACTCTTCCCTATTGTACAGGGTTGTGTCTATACCGACCTGCGTAAGCGTGCGGCTGAAAACGTAGCCAGCAAAGGGGCTGATGGCAATGCTATCGGAGGTTTGGCCGTGGGTGAACCGACAGAGAAGATGTATGAAATGATCGAGGTGGTGAATGAGATTCTGCCGAAAGACAAACCTCGCTATCTGATGGGCGTAGGCACACCTATCAATATTCTGGAAGCCATTGAACGAGGCGTGGATATGTTCGACTGCATCATGCCTACGCGCAACGGACGTAACGGTCAGCTATTCACCCAATACGGCACCATCAATATGCGTAACCGAAAATGGGCCGACGACTTCTCTCCGATTGATCCGGATGGTCATTCGTATGTGGATACGCTCTACAGCAAAGCCTATCTTCACCATTTGATCAAGGTAAATGAGCTGTTAGGCTTACAGATTGCCTCTATCCATAATTTGGCCTTCTACCTGTGGCTGGTAAAGCAGGCTCGAAAGCACATCATTGCCAACGACTTTGCAACCTGGAAGAGCAGCATGGTTCGCCAACTAAACAACAGACTTTAATAGACTGATCGCTTACGATCAATAAATACGGATTTATGGATTTCAAACTAAAGCGGATAGACTGGTACATTATCAAGCAATTTCTGGGCACCTATGTCTTTGCCATTGCATTGATCATCTCGATCTCGGTCGTGTTTGACATCAATGAGAAGATTGATAAGTTCTTGAATCCGGATGTGCCTTTGCAGGCTATTATCCTGGATTATTACCTGAACTTTATCCCCTATTTTGCCAACCTGTTCAGTCCTCTGTTTACCTTTATTGCGGTGATCTTCTTTACCTCCAAACTGGCAGACAACTCGGAGATTATTGCTATGCTGGCCAGTGGTATGAGTTTTCGAAGGCTGATGCTTCCTTATGCTGTATCAGCCGGAATTATTGCTTTGGTAACCTTCGTCTTGAATGCCTTTATTATTCCGCCAGCCAATACCACACGTATTGCCTTCCAGAATCAGTATATCAAGAATAAGAAGACGGAGTATATCCGCAATCAGCAGATTGAGGTTGAACCGGGTGTAATTGCCTATTTCGACCGTTATGATGCACGCTCCAGCATGGGTTATCGCTTTTCATTAGAGCATTTCGAGGATAAAAAGCTGGTGTCACGACTGACAGCCAACTCTATCAAGTACGACTCGCTCTATCAATGGACCGTGATCGATTATATGATTCGCGACTTCGACGGAATGCGTGAACATATCCGTGAAGGATCTCGCTTGGATACAACGCTTACGATTGTTCCGTCGGACTTCCTGATCTCGGTCAATGATTGTGAGACGATGACTTCTCCGGAGCTGAAGACCTATATCGACCGCCAGAAACGCAGAGGCATCGGAAACATCCAGACCTTCGAGATTGAATATCACAAGCGATTTGCCACAATCATGGCAGCTTTCATCCTGACAAGTATCGGAGCATCGCTGTCTTCCCGAAAGATCAAAGGCGGTATGGGTTTGAATATTGGTATCGGATTGGGACTTAGTTTCTCCTATATCCTATTTATGACGGTTACTTCAACATTTGCCATCAATGGTTATGTGAGTCCGATGATAGCCGCCTGGATTCCGAATATCCTTTATACCTTCATTGCCATCTATCTGTATCAGAGAGCACCAAGGTAGTTACAGGAGAAATCAATAATTGGCGAAGTGTCAGAATTAGTAAAAAGTAAAGTGCTGCTGTTTTACATTCTGACACTTCGCCTTTAATATATATATTGGGTTTAACACATCACCGACGGAAAGTAACTCGGCGATTCATGATAAAATTGACGGCCCCATAAACAAAAAGGCCGAGGAATTGAGCTAAGTAGGCATTCAAACCCAACCACTCTACCATCAATAGCAAAGAGAGGAATTGCGTGGCATAAGCACAGAAAAAAGCCAGAAGAAACAGCGGAACCTCACGCATAAAACGGCCGTCTTTCGCAGAAAACACCCAATATTTGCTCCAAAAGAAATTATTAATCAGAGAAGCCACATATCCCGCTACATTTGACCATTTATAATTACACCCAAACAGATCCATCAGAATCCAAATAACAACGGCTGTGATCAGGGCGTTCAGCGCACCCACCACAACAAACCGCATAATACGTTCCGACTCTTTCATTCCTATTGCCTTTGCTTATTTACTTCCAAACACTCATTAAACCCCATAATAGAATTGCCGGATATTTTTATCCTCGAGATCGAATGAGCGATTTAGGTTTACAGCAAGCAAAGATACAATAACATTACTTAAGACAACAAAAAACCCTTGTTTTTCTATATGTATGTCCACACAGATACATTACATTCACAACAGATTGCGCGAAAGAAACCTGCTGACAAGATGTTCATGATTTGAAGTTACAGATAAAAACACTATATTTGTTCTGTTCAAAAAATATAACAAATGAAATCAGACATTGAAATAGCTAGAGAAGTCTCTTTGAAAAAGATCAAAGATGTTGCAATTGACTTAGGTATTCCTAATGAAGAGATCTTGCACTATGGCAAATACATTGCCAAAGTTCCCACTCATCTGATTAATGAAGAAAAGATTCGTCAACACAACTTGATTTTGGTTACCGCTATCACTCCTACTAAAGCAGGTATTGGAAAGACTACGGTATCCATTGGCTTGACATTGGGATTGAACAAGATTGGCAAAAAGGCAATCGTTGCCTTGCGCGAACCCTCTTTAGGTCCCTGTTTCGGTATGAAAGGTGGTGCAGCCGGCGGCGGTTACTCTCAAGTATTGCCTATGGAAAACATCAATCTTCACTTTACCGGAGACTTTCACGCTGTTACCTCGGCCCACAACATGATTACGGCTCTGCTTGATAACTATATCTATCAGACTCGTCATACATGCGTCGGACTGAAAGAGGTAAAATGGAAACGTGTGTTAGACGTTAATGACCGCAGCTTGCGTAACATTGTGTCCGGACTGGGTGGTTCAGCCAATGGTGTGCCAACAGAAACAGGTTTCGACATCACTCCTGCCTCTGAAATCATGGCCATTCTTTGCCTGGCTACCGACATCGACGACTTGAAACGTCGCATCGGTAACATTCTGCTGGGCTTTACCAACGAAGGAGAACCGTTTACCGTGAACGATCTGGGTGTTGCCGGAGCTATCACAGTCTTGCTGAAGGATGCTTTGAACCCGAACCTGGTACAGACAACCGAAAACACGCCTGCTTTTGTACACGGAGGTCCGTTTGCCAACATTGCCCATGGATGTAACTCCATTCTGGCAACCAAGATGGCCCTGACCTATGGCGATTATGTTGTGACTGAAGCCGGTTTCGGTGCAGACTTGGGCGCAGAAAAGTTCTTCAATATCAAATGTAAAAAGGCCGGGCTTACTCCAAAGCTGACTGTCATTGTGGCAACTTCACAGAGTCTGAAGCTGCATGGTGGCGTAGCAGAAACAGCCATTAAAGAACCGAATAAAGAGGGTTTGATAAGAGGCTTGGAGAATTTGGACAAGCATGTGGCAAATATGAAATCGTTTGGCCAGCAGGTGATTGTTACCTTCAATCGCTATGCAACAGACATCGACGAAGAGATAAACCTGGTAGCCGATCACTGCAAAGAGTTGGGCGTTGGCTTCGCTATGAATAATGTGTTCGCACAAGGCGGCGAAGGCGGTATTGAATTGGCTAAACTGGTGGTCGATACCATTGAGAATAAGCCTTCTGCTCCGCTTCATTATGTCTATAACGACAACGATCCGGTACGAGAAAAGATCAAGAAGGTTTCTCAGCAGATCTATGGTGCATCATCTGTTGTCTATACCACATTGGCCGACAAGAAGCTGCAACAGATCGAACAATTGGGCATCTCTCACTATCCGATCTGTATTGCAAAGACACAGTATTCATTCTCATCTGATCCGAAGGCTTATGGCGTGGCCAAAGACTTTGAGTTGAAAGTGCGAGATGTGATCATCAACAATGGAGCCGAGATGATTGTAGTTGTCATGGGCGAAATCATGCGTATGCCGGGATTGCCTAAAGATCCGCAAGCAAAAAAGATTGACATTGTGGACGGTCTTATCGAAGGATTGAGCTAACCAAACATCTTTTTGCGTCAGCTACAGACCTTTACGTGAACATACAAAGCCATAAGGAACTCGAAAAACAGAGCACTATATGCCCAATCTTGAGCTCCTTATGGCTTATCTTTAAAAGATTTCTCCTGTTTTGTTATTTGATATCAATAAAATCTATATCTTTGATAACGACAAATACAAAATATATACTACTATGTTCAGTAAAGAAACCTATATGGCTCGCAGAGCCAAATTGAAACAGACTATCGGATCAGGTCTGTTGTTATTCTTAGGAAACGATGAAAGTGGCATGAACTATGCAGATAACACTTATCATTTCCGTCAAGACTCTACTTTCTTGTATTTCTTTGGTTTACCTTATGCAGGTCTTTCAGCTATTATCGATATTGATAATGACCGCGAAATCATTTTCGGTGATGAACTGACTATCGATGCTATCGTTTGGATGGGCACACAGCCTACTCTGAAAGAAAAGAGCGAAGCAGCAGGTATCGTAGAAGTACGTCCGTTCAAAGAGATCGAATCTTATTTAAAAAATGCTCAGCAGAAAAAACAACCGATCCACTATTTACCGACTTATCGTGCAGAGCATCAGATTAAGCTATTCCAGTGGCTTGGCATCGTTCCGGGAGCTGAACAACCTTCTGTTCCTTTCATTATGGGCGTTGTTAACCAGCGTAATTATAAGAGCGAAGAAGAAATTGCTGAAATTGAAAAGGCATGTAACGTTACTTCAGAGATGCACTTGGCTGCAATGCGCACAGTTCGTCCGGGTATCCGCGAATGTGAAGTAGCTGCTGCTGTTGCTGAAGCTGCATTTGCTCACAATTATGAATTGTCTTTCCCGATCATCGCAACTGTAAACGGTCAGACTTTGCACAATCACGATCATAGCAACACCATTAAGAGTGGCGATATGCTGTTGTTGGATGCAGGTGCTGAAACAGAAATGGGCTATGCTGGTGATATGTCATCTACAATTCCGGCAGACCAGAAGTTCACTTCTCGCCAGCGTGATATCTATGACATCCAGGTTGCTTCACACGAAGCTGCTGTGGCTGCATTGCGTCCGGGCGTTCCTTTCGTTGACGTTTATGAATTGTCATGCAAGGTAATCATGGAAGGTCTGAAAGATCTTGGTTTCGTGAAAGGTGATCCGATGGAAGCTGTTAAGGCTGGTGCACATGCAATGTTTATGCCTTGTGGTTTGGGCCACATGATGGGTTTGGACGTTCATGATATGGAAAACTTGGGCGAAATGTATGTTGGCTACAATGGTAAGCCAAAGAGCACTCAGTTCGGTCGCAAATCTTTGCGCTTGGGTCGTGAATTGGAACCGGGCTTCGTGCTGACTATCGAACCGGGTATCTATTTCATCCCTGAATTGATGGATTTGTGGAAGAAAGAGAACAAGTTTACAGAGTTCTTGAACTATGATAAACTGTTCACTTATAAAGATTTCGGTGGTATCCGTAACGAAGAAGATTATCTGATCACTGCTGATGGTGCTCGCCTGTTGGGTAAGAAGCTTCCATTGCGTGCCGAAGAGGTTGAAGCTGCAAAAGCTTAAACAAAAGATAAAGATAATTCTAACATAATAAAGGGCTGTATCAAAGCGGTTGTTTTTGATACAGCCTTTTTTGTGGTATATTGAAATCACTATTCTCTTATGACTAGGCAAAAATATGTAACAACTCCTATCAGGCAATCCGAAGACATTCAGTGCCGGCTACAGCCCACATGAATAGTTATTGTCATTTTATCAGATTCATTATTGGTTAAAACGGATAACAAATCCATCGGAAACAACGGGCGAATCTGCGAGAATTGACAGGCGATTTAGACTCAGCTTAAGCACTCTCAAAAGAGAGGTTACAGACTGTTTTTCAGATGTTTATAGACTTTCCGGAAAAGGGTATAGACTTTTCGGAAAATGGGTAGGTACTTTTTTGAAATTGGGTAAGGACTCCGTTCGGATTGGGTAGGCACTCCGTTGGAAAGGAATAGGCATCCAATTTCCGCAAATAGCCTAACCCTTTTTGACGGAGTTAATAGCTTCCCGGATTTACGTTGGCTTATTGTATTTATCCCAAATCGGTTATTAGAACGAAAAAAGTAAAACGACTGACTATTTTTATTCTTTCCAACTCTTGTCAGTACTTCTTTTGGTTTCTTGCTTCCGCCTATAGTTTCGACATAGCCTGCTATGCCTTCAACGCAGTCATGGCAATCTGCTCAAAAACAACCACCAACAAGAATTGGAATCTAATGACCGAATTGGGTTAAAACCAGCTAAGAGATAAGAATTTCGCAATATTTCGCCCACCTAATCAACCAACCTCTTTGAGTCTATTTGGCTGATAGTTCCCTGATTTATAACGCGCTGTATGCGCAATTCTACGCTCATATATGTAACATTTGTTTAGCCATTTCTACTGCTCTTTTCGTTGTTTCCGTCATTTCATCCACCCTTGATATACGCTTAGGCGGTTGATAAGGATAGAAGAATTTTTTATCGTTCTTTTGGAAGCGTACAATCTCTTCTGCGGTTTTGAACTTCATACAACGCCACCAACTTATGAAACGTCGTTTATAGTCGTTGATGCTATGAAATTCATCTGTTTCACCAATAGAGATGATATGCGCATCGAAAAGTGGCATTACTTGGGGCAACAGATCCAAAATGCCTACACCTTTCCCACTTGTTTGAACAACAGAATTTCGCCATTCTTCGTCATTTGCCAATATTTCATGATAAGATTTCAGTGAAAATCCCTCGCGCGCGTGCGCATGCGCGATAGTAGTACACGTAGAAGTAATAAAATTATTCTTTAATATATTTTCCTTTTCTTTTCTTTGTTCTGAATTGTCAACATTTTCGGGAGAATTGTTTGCATTTTCGGAGGAATTGTCAACATTTTTATCGTTTTTGCATACATCTTCCTCGTCCTTCTCTTTCTCCTCTTTTGTCTCTTTCACCTCTTTTATTAATAAATATTCTTCATGTTCAACCTTATATTTTTTACGTCGTGAGATAGCTTCAAAAAATCGGCTTTGAATCTCTACTGAAGTCAAAATTCCATATTTGTTGAACATTCCAGAGTCGAAAAAACCTTCATCAACTAACGCTTGAACCACATCTTTCGTTTGCTTAAGAGATGCTTTGGAACCGATTTTACATCTGAATAATTTGGCTGCACGGTTGTCCCAAACCGTATAAAAGCCTTCGCTATAAATCTTGCATAATAGTTTTATGATTATTGCTGTTGCAAGAAATCCGTATTCCGATTCAACAATAGCTAATTTATCATCTTCAAAAATATTTACATCAACGGGGAAATAACTCAACCCCTTAATCTGAGTAGCCATGGTATAAAAACAAAGTTAACAACTGACAATTTATAAAATCAAAACATACACTTCACTGCTCTGACAATTATACTCATTGTCAGAGCAGTAAGCTGATCCGCCGAAGTGATGCGGATAAGGAGCCAGCCGCATACAGCAGCCTCGTTATACTTTTCAAGATCGCACTGATAATCATCCGGACGGATGTGGCGACCGTCATTCCAAACAGAGCCTTCACCTCGATTCCTACATAAGCAGTAGGAATCGTAAAATTGAAATATCTTTCCCGTGAAAGGTGGAACTTCTATTTAGCAACAAGCTTTATCCTGTATATCTGTGGATTATCCGGCTAAATGGTATGTGATTCATTAATATTTATAACAATCTTATTTGATTAAAATAACGAAAACTGTAAGGATTTGGCCAATCTTTTACACCACAAAGATACGGTTTATATATTTATAAAACAAATTATATGCCTTGAATTTCAAACAGACTAATGTCTTTTATGCAAATTTGATTTTACACGTAAGTGATTGTTTGAAAATTATGCAATAGATTCATATTCTTCCACTTGTGAGAAAGGTGGAATGTTTAAACCCAAATCGGTCCATTAGAAAAATCTGCTATCTTTTTGCACAAGAAAATCTCTAATGACCGAATTGGGTTTAAGGCAATAAACGTGTGAGGCTGTATCAAAATAATTATTTGGATGCAGCCTCAAAAGGTGCGTCAGAATTAGTAAAATGCAGGGGCGCTGAGAATGAGACCGACAGGAGTTTGCTGGTGTAAATGACTGAGGTCGAATTCCGAAAGCAACGTAGCAGTTTGCAATTATGATACACCGCCTATATTGGGAAGATTAAGATAGATGACATTAGTCATGCAGGAACAAAGAGGCATCTGCAGGAAGCTCTTTGCCATTCGGATCGATAATCTTCAGACTGAGAACGCCACCGTTATGATCGAAATATTTCACTTCAATCGGATGCAGACCCTTTGCCAATGCCTTTTGGCCAATCCGTTCACGAGGCGCATGAGCTCCGTCATTATCAACCACCATGTTGCCACCAATCTTCAATGTACTGCCATCATCCGACAATAAAACAAATGTGTAAACGCCATCAACGGGTGCATTGAAATAGCCGGTAATCACCAAACCAATCTTTCCCTTTACCTCGGTCGGAATTTCTATCTGACTAATCTGATAAGTGCCACGCAACGGAGCAGTCTCGATACCGGCACATTCATCACCACCATATTCATGCCAAACAGCCTGCAAACCCGGTTGAGCCGGCTGAGCATCAACTCCCTTGGTCAGTTCATCGTTGATGAAACGAGTCTTCACAATGTCGCCCTTCTTGCCATTTGCCCGGAACGTGCGGAAGGTAAAGTCTGTTGTCTCTGTCACCTTCATAGCGCCCTCATACAGAGCAGATTCTAATGTAGGAACAGTTCCGTCTGTCGTATAATGAATCTCTACATCCGGAGCCAGGCATTTGATATCCAGCAAACCTTCACCCACAAAGGCGTTCGTTTCATAAAAACCTTCCAAATCAGGAATACGATAATTGACATTCATAACGTCTAATCGCGGGAACTGAGCCACCATGTGATTGACAAAACGACTCCAGTCTTTTGCTTCAGGCTCAACCCATGCCACCTCGGCCAAAGCCAACATACGCGGCATCACCATATATTGCATACGTTCTCTTGACGGAATAGTCTCACACCAAACATTGGCCTGCAAACCAAGTATCAACTTCTTTTGACCGGCATTGAGAGTGTCGATAACCGGTTCAAAGTTATACATATTCTTAACGGAATTCTTATCCTGCTGATAGTCGAGATAATAGTTGGCATTCGGACTCAAAATAGCTTGATTGCCCTGTGCAGTAGCCATTGGAACTGCTTCCGGATTCCAGGTGCGCCACCACATGATAGTAGCGGTTTCGGACAAACCACCTTCCAAAATCTCGTCCCATCCAATCATCTCTTTGCCATTCTCGTTGAAGAATTTCTCCATTGTATGGACAAACCAGGCCTGCAACTCCTCTTCAGTCTTCAGTCCATTGTCACGCATACGTTTCTGACAATCAGGGCATTTTTTCCAATTGATCTTTTCCACCTCGTCTGCACCCAAGTGTACATATTTATAAGGGAACAACGGGAAGATCTCGCTATAAACATTCTTACAGAACTCCAACGCACTCTCTTTGCCCGGACAAACCGGAGACGAGAACACATCGCCCCAGCCAACCTTATCAAAACAAGAAACGCCTTTGTAATTGCTGATAGCAGCCAGCATGTGGCCCGGCATATCCACTTCGGGAATCACATCGATGCCACGCACTGCCGCATAAGCAACAATCTCTTTCACATCTTCCTGAGTATAAAAGCCGCCATACAAAGTATCACCCTGCACAATCTGTAGCTTGTCTTCCGGAATATTAAAGTCCGGATTATCACCCTGAACAGCTAAATCCATGCACTGACGGTCTTGGTTGTTGAAGCTGCGCCAAGCACCTCTTTCGGTCAAAAGCGGATACTTTTTGATTTCGATACGCCAACCCTGATCATCGGTCAGATGCCAGTGAAACTTATTCAACTTGTAGAGTGCCATCATATCAAGCAACTCTTTTACCTCCTCTTTCGTATAGAAATGGCGAGACACATCGAGCATCAATCCACGCCAAGCCAAACGGGGAGCATCATTAATCTGTAATGCAGGAACACTCCATTCAACACCACTCATCACGGTAGAAGCCTCTATCTCAGCCGGAAGCAACTGACGCAATGTCTCAATACCAGAGATAACAGCTCCATAACTCTGTCCCTTGATTTCCAATTTATTAGAAGATACATGCAACTGATAAGCTCCTTCTGGCCCTTCGCCTTCACACAAAGAAAGCTGAATAGAACCATCTCCTACAGCCGTCTGCAGAGTAAATCCGGTTGCTTTAGACAACATTGTGGACAGATATTCGGCTGCCGGAAGCAGTTGTTCATCAGCTACACCAATTATCATATCTTCCTTCAAGAAAAATCGTCCTTCCGAATAGGTGATTTCTTTGGGTTGGGGAATAATCATCACATCCTTTTGGCTGGATGCACTGGGAGAGCAAGACATAAAGCCGATAACACTCCAAAAAGCAATAATAGCAGATACTAATTTATACATTATGGGAATATATTTAATGAATATAACACAATCAATATCAGCAAATATATGTATTATTTATTAATATATCAACTATTTTAACACAAACAAAAAGGGCTGCACCGAAATAATTATTCCGATACAACCCTTTTTTGATAATAATCGATTTGATTAAATTGATTTCAATACCTCTGCCAGCTTTTCAGGAGTCACATTGGCTGCAATGATCATTCCTTTGTCGTTTATCAAGAAGTTGCGGAATCCTTTTTCCAATCCAAACTTCTCATACAACACTGACTTTTCTCCTTGCCCATCATGCAATTGAATAGTACCCTCTAACTTGTCGGCTTTGACGGTTTCAGCAAAGACCGATTCAATTTTGTCTAACGAAATTGAGTACATTGCAATCTTATCGGAACCCAGTTTATTCACTTTATTCGATAATTGCACGTTACGAACCCGCGATTCCGCATCGTAGGCTGCCCAAAAGTTGAGCAGTGTGTAACATCCCGAATGATTCTGGAAATTGATGTTAACACCATTTTCCAAAGACTCTATTCTCGGAGCAAGGTCGCCCGGGTTTAACCCGACGGTTGGCTTTGCGTTTTTAGATCCGGACGCCATCATTGT
The DNA here is from genome assembly GCA_934725305.1 of uncultured Parabacteroides sp. Classification (GTDB taxonomy): domain Bacteria; phylum Bacteroidota; class Bacteroidia; order Bacteroidales; family Tannerellaceae; genus Parabacteroides. Next base: position 23,483 of record CAKVBA010000010.1, read on the forward strand.
CATGGCAACCGCACCTACGAGAACATAAGTTCTTACTTTCATATTGTTCTTTTTACGTTAAACTTAATCGGATAACGAACCGAAACACCACTTGTCTCGCACGACAAGCATCTATGTGCTTCATCCCTCTTATCCGACTCCTGATTTTCAGGAAGAAACAAGCATTTACCTTCGCTAAGGATTCATTTACTTGCTCATAACGAGTGCAAATATAAAGGTAAAAACGCTCTACTTCCAAATTTTGGAATATATTTTCACTAAAATGCAAGTTTTTTTTATATGTTTTATTGCATCTATTTCGAATAATCAACATGTTTGACAACATAAATATTGTATTCATGTACATGTAGTGAAAAAATATTTAATATAAAAACGGTGGATTACATATTTCTTATGTACATTTGCTATATAATCTGATAAAAAATGACACAAAAAGAAGAAATAATACTGATAAACATCAATGGAAAAGACCGTCCTGGCGTTACGGCTATCCTAACTGAGATATTGGCAAAAAACAATGCTGTGATTCTGGATATTGGCCAGGCCGACATTCATAATCACCTCTCTTTGGGCATTTTGTTCCAGAGTACACAAGGCAATTCCGGAGACATCCTGAAAGAACTTTTGTTCAAGAGCTACGAACTTGATGTCAATATCCGTTTCACTCCTATTTCGGAAGACGATTACAAGCAGTGGGTAAGTATGCAGGGTAAGAACCGCTACATTATCACCATTTTAGGACGCAAGCTGACAGCCAAGCAGATTGCCGGAGTATCAAGCATCGTTGCCGATCAGGGTATGAATATCGATGACATAAAACGCTTGACCGGTCGTATTCCTTTGGATGAGAATGCCCGTACTCCGAAAGCCAGTGTGGAGTTTTCAGTCAGAGGAACTCCGCGTGACAAAGAGGCTATGCAGGCTGCTTTCATGAAGCTTTCTGCCGAACAAGAGATTGATGTTTCTTTCCAGGAAGATAGCATGTACCGCCGTATGCGTCGTCTGATTTGCTTTGATATGGATTCAACCTTAATCGAGACAGAGGTGATCGACGAACTGGCTATCAGAGCCGGCGTGGGAGACCAGGTGAAAGCGATTACTGAATCGGCTATGCGTGGCGAGATAGACTTCAGCGAAAGTTTCCGCCAGCGTTGTGCTTTGTTGAAGGGATTAGACGTTTCCGTCATGCAGGAAATTGCAGAGAATTTACCTATTACAGATGGCGTTGACCGCCTGATGCGTATCTTGAAAAAGGTCGGATTTAAGGTCGCTATCCTTTCCGGTGGATTCACCTATTTCGGTAACTATTTGAAACAAAAATATAATATCGACTATGTCTATGCCAACGACTTGGAAGTTGTAGATGGCAAGTTGACAGGACGTTATTTGGGCGATATCGTTGACGGAAAGCGTAAAGCTGAATTACTCCGTCTGATTGCTCAGGTAGAGAATGTGGATATCAGACAGACGGTAGCTGTGGGTGATGGTGCAAACGACCTTCCGATGATCAGTATTGCCGGTCTGGGTATCGCTTTCCATGCCAAACCAAAAGTAAAAGAGACAGCCAAACAGTCTATCTCAACCATTGGCTTGGATGGTATTCTCTATTTCTTGGGATATAAAGACTCCTACATGGACGAACAAATGTAATAAATAACAAAAAAGACTACACTATGGTAAGACACATTGTAATGTTCAAACTGAAAGCGTTTGACACAGTAGCTGAAAAGCAGACTAAGATGCAGGAAATCAAAGAAAAATTGGAAGCTTTGAAAGACAAGATTGATGTATTGCGCATGATTCGCGTGGACTTCAACTGCAATCCGGCTGAGACTTGGGATATTATCTTGACAACTGAAATGGATTCGTTGGCTGACGTTAACACATATGCTACTCACCCTGAACATGTAGCTGTAGCCAAAAACATCATAGGTCCGGTTAAGACAGACAGAGCTTGCGTGGATTACGAATTTTAAAACAACAGGATTAAAATGATCAGAGATTTCGATATAGAAGAACGGGTTGCTTCTGCTGTCAACATTTTTGAATCAGGATTCAATTGTGCACAGTCGGTTTTCCTGGCCTATTCTGACCTTTTTGATCTAGATATTGAACTGGCCAAAAAGATGTCTGTATCTTTTGGTGGTGGCATGGGCCGATTGCGTGAAGTCTGTGGAACAATCAGTGGTATGGCAATGTTGGCCGGCTTCAAATATCCGGTAGAGAATCCACAAGACCAGGAGGCTCGCACACGCAACTATGGAATGGTGCAAAAGATGGCTAATATGTTCAAAGAGAAACATCATAGCATCATCTGCCGCGAATTGCTTCCTCCTGAAGATGCCGCAACAACCAACCCGACTCCTTCGGCTCGCACACAACAATATTATCAAAAACGCCCTTGCAGCAAGTATGTGGCTGAAGCTGCACGCATTGCAGGACGTATGCTGAAAGATGAGTTTGAAGAAGATTAGTATAAGGTATCATACTCTTCCCCATTAAGCCAAAAGGCGAATTTGGGTTATATATCCAAGTTTTCTTAGATCTGTGAACAAATCAGTATAAGAAGACTTGGATTTTACGTTTACTTTATAGGTGATTACAGACTGCTCTTTGTCGTAATTATACTCATACGACAGGCTTACAATAAAGATATTTCGGCTCTCCATAATGGAACGGATCTTCTTCAGTTCGGGTGTTGCCGTTGAGCAGGTAATGGTCAGAATCTTATTAACACCATCAAGAAACATCCTCCTTTCAAGCCTTTCCAGCGAGATTAGAATGCAAAGGGTAAATGCTGTCATGATACATCCGGCCATATACATGCCGGCTCCTACAGCCAATCCAATCACAGCCATCACCCAAATGCCGGCAGCTGTTGTCAATCCATGTACGCTCCCATTGCTCTGCATGATAGCTCCAGCGCCCAAAAAACCGACTCCGGTCAAGACTTGAGCTGCAATACGCCCAGGATCACCATTTAGGAAATCAGGATAAGATTGAGGGATCCAGATAGAAATCAACATGGCTGCAGTTGATCCCATGCAAATTAATGTAAAGGTACGCAACCCGGCTTCACGCCTGCGAAACTGTCGTTCCACACCGATTATAGCGCCCAATATAATACTGACACCAAGCCGCAGGGCAACGGTATATGGATCAATAATAGTACTATTCAATATATCTTGTAAAGCTGTCCACATATGCCACAATTTTATAGTTTCAACTAAAGGCAAATATAGGAAATCGAAGGAATTTTCAAAGGGGAAAGGAATGTTTTTAACCCCAAAAAGGAGGAGAGAAACCTTAAAAGGCTGCATCAAAGGGTCGTTTTTGATGCAGCCTTTATGATTAAGATACGCCCAAATTAGAAAAATGCAAGAAGCAAAGGAAGAGACCGACAAGAGTTTATTTGAGGTAAATTAACCGAGGTCGAACACCGAAAGCAACGCAGCAGTTTGCAACTATGGCACACTATTTTTACTCCATTTTAAGCCTATCTGTTTACACTTCCAAGGCTCCTGTCAGCTCTTTCACAGACTTGAATCCATGACGTTCGCAGTAGTCATTCAGTCCGTCAATCACCTTTACCGAGACAGTAGGATCAACAAAATTATAGGTTCCAATCTGGATTGCTGTAGCACCTGCCAACATAAATTCTACGGCATCTTTCCAGCTTGCAATACCACCCAAACCGATGATAGGAATCTGCACCGCCTTATAAGTTTGCCATACCATTCGCAAAGCAACCGGCTTCACACATGGGCCGGAAAGGCCTCCGGTTATTGTAGATAATACCGGTTTTCTCTTCTCGGCATTGATGGCCATTCCCAACATTGTATTGATGAGAGAGACAGCATCAGCACCCTCTGCTTCGACCGCTCTTGCAATCTCTGTAATGTCTGTAACATTAGGAGAAAGTTTTACAATAAGTGTCTTCGGATAGACCTTGCGAACAGCCTTAACAACCTCACTTGCTCCTTGGCAAGTAACGCCAAAAGCCATACCGCCCTGTTTTACATTAGGACAGCTAATATTCAATTCTATGGCATTAATATGGTCTAAGCCGGCGATAACTTCGGCACATTCAACATAGGTTTCTACTGATGAACCACTCACATTCACGATCATCTGTGTATCAATATCCTTAATCTGAGGATAGATGTGATCAACGAAATAATGAGCTCCTTTATTCTGCAGACCTACCGCATTCAACATTCCGGATGGAGTCTCTGCCATACGAGGATAATCATTACCCTCACGTGGCTGAATTGTAGTTCCTTTCACACAAATACCTCCCAAACGAGAGATATCAAAAAAGTCGGCATACTCTAAACCATAACCAAATGTTCCGGATGCCGTCATTACGGGGTTTTTCAACTCCAGATTACCAATATTTACTCTTAAATCAGCCATGACAAATCTTTTATATTAAATACAGGTCCTTCACTACATACACAGACATTATGTCCCTCTTTGTTTTTCTCTACACAACATAGACAAGCGCCTACACCACAAGCCATTGTGTTCTCCAAAGAGACTTCACAATTGATGCCTTCAGCTGCTGCATATTTCGCAACAGCCATCATCATAGGCTTAGGTCCACAAGTATATATCTGATTAAAACGATGTGCTTTCAACACAGAATGGTTAGTTACATAACCCTTTTCGCCCATTGAACCATCTTCTGTTGTCACATTGACCTCGCCAATCTGTTCAAACTTATCTAATTGCAAGAGGTCTTCTTTAGAACGAGCGCCTAATAAGAACATAGGTTTAAAACCTGCATTTTTCAGACACTCACCTAAATATAGCATCGGAGCAGTACCAACACCACCACCAATCAGCAAGATGGGCTCATCTTTACAAGATGATTCAGGAATAGTAAAGCCATTACCCAATGGCAATACAATATTTATAATGTCACCCACAACGGATTTACCCAACTTGCGAGTGCCATCACCAACCAATTGAATCAAAAGCCACAATTCATTGGTTGTACGGTCTACATAATTGACAGAAATAGGACGACGCAAGAATGTAGAAGTGGAATTATCTACTTTAACCTCGACAAACTGTCCCGGAACCATCTCCGGAAGAGTCTGATCGGCAGTCAGTTTTAACAGACAGTAATTATTATGAAGGCGTTCGTTTGCCGTAACCTTCATATCTAAGACGTACTTCTTCATATATAAACGATTACTCAATTGTTTATATGCAAAGATACACGATTAGGTTACATCTTCCAATGATAGCGGTTAGTCTTTCAGGCTTTTTTCCGGTACAAAAGTATCAAAGGTATTATCAGAATAGAAAATCATTATCTTGCTCACATTTTTAGATGGCTTATTTTCACACACAATTCCTTCTACTACAGGCTGTTTGCCTCCATTTACACCTGTCTCAACCCCATTTTCCGTGCGATATTCAGAAGCAAGCTGTACTTCGGGCGGAAATTTGGACGTATTTGTAAACAAATCAGGCTCACCTGATGGACGAATCATTTCACCTTTTCCAAACAACAGCCAATCAGAATCTATATAAGTGAACTTCTTCAATATTTTAAGAAGTACATCCAAACTGGGATTGTTTCTTCCCGACAAGATATGAGACATCGCAGAGCGTTGTATATCGATCTCTTCAGCAAACTTGGAAGAACTCAGTCCTTCATGTTCCATTATCTGTATTATCCGTTCTTTCATTACCTCAAAATATAGCTTTTAATCTAAAAATACTGTCAATATGACTGTTTACATTAGTGACACTATGAAATTTACTTATCAATACAAATATATATTATAATTTCCATTTGTGCAATTTATTTTTATAAATATAAACATGTACTTTTGTAAATACACATGTTACAAATATAAACACACATTTGTAAATTAGCTAAAAACGAGTAAATATAACAAAAAGACATACTTTAATAAAAGTGTGTATAGTATTGGTTATGCGAATATTGTATTTATAAAACGAGCACATTTATGTATAATTGATTACAAGCATAAACTACAATATCCAATATTTTTATCTGAAGAATTATAAAATAGCTGTATTTATATGGTTTCCTGTTGCTTACGTAATATACATATAGCATATACAGAATAATTGCAACAAATGTAAGTTGTGTTACAAATAAGAAATATACAACTGTAAACATAAACAACTGTATATATTTGTACACAAATAAAAGCATGTTGAATTTATTTTTGTCAAATGATACATTTGTAATCATTCGTAATCCGTTCAGCTTTATAAACTACTTTAGCTATTCCATTTTACAGATATGCCATATTGACAGAATCTTGTACAAAGATTATATGTTCATATTTTCAATAAGCGTTTAACTCTATTTTTAGTCCATATTTGTGGACTAAGAGACAGATGAAAGTAAATATTTAAATCTAGAAGGGGTTATTTTCGGGTTAATACATTGGTTTACAAAAGAAAAAGGCATTATTTCAAGATCAGCACACAGACTGTTCTAGAAATAATGCCCTTGTTTATGGCAAACGGCTCTCCTATTCCATCCGGAATAGTTAATGGAGTATTTTACATAGAAGTTCTCTAAGTAATTCCGCGTCGGATACCGACACATTTCCTATTCCCTTTGATCGGGCATCAGTTATTCGGATATCATGAATCACATTGAAGACCTTCATGGCCGAGTAACTCTTCATACCATACAGATAATCCTTAACCTGAAAACTACTACGCAATCCCAATGCTGTCATCAGTCCCGATTCCGAGCGATCCTTCGTATAGTAGCAGATTAGCAAATTTGAAAAATAGTTAAACAATACAGGAAGGGTCATTTGAATGGGATTACTCTTCGGATTCTTCCCAAAGTATTGAGCTATGCGGTTTGCTTTAAGCACATCCTTTACAGCAAGTGCCTTTATCAATTCAAAGTTATTGTACTCTTTGCTGATACCCACATTCTGCTCTACAAGTTCCGGAGTGATTCGTTTTCCGGCCTTTTCCGGTAAGATTATCGACAACTTATCCAATTCCTTTACCAGACGATTTAAATCATTTCCGAGGAAGTCTGAGAGCATCTGTGCAGCCTTTGGATCGATACCTACCGAACGCTTCTGCAACATTGCTGTGATAAACCCCGGCATCTTATAATCGGGCACCTTTTTCGACTCAAACAAAACACCATTCTTCTCCACTGTGGCAGCAAGTGCTCTGCGCCGGTCAAGAGTCTTGTATTTATAGTTGATAACAAGTATTGTCGATTGTAAAGGGTTCTTCACATAGGCAGCCAATGTTTCTATGTCGCGAATCTGCTGAGCCTCTTTCACCACTACCAACTGGTATTCCGACATCATCGGAAAACGGCGTGCCGCATTGATTACAGTAGCAGCATCGACATCGGATCCATACATGATCATTTGATTGAAATCACGCTCCGACTCATCCAGCACTGTGTCCACAAGCAGATCGGTAATCTTGTCAATGAAAAAAGGTTCTTCTCCCATCAACACATAGACTGATTCAAACTTGCGTGCAGTAATATCCCGACAAATCGATTCAAATGTATTTTCCTTTTTTGCCATATTATTTTTGTTTGACGGTTACCAACTGAAACGGATATGTCGGATCGTCTTTTTCTTGTCTATAATCTGCTGAAGAGCTTCGACACCTAACATGACATGTTCCTCAACAAACTGCTGCGTTACCTTTCTGTCGCTCTCTTCTGTTTTCACTCCATCAGCTTCCATCGGCTTGTCAGAAACCATCAACAGAGCTCCGGTTGGAATCTTATTGGCAAAACCAGCCGTAAACAACGTTGCTGTTTCCATATCGATACCTGTGGCATGCGTACGACCCAAATATTCCTTGAAAGCGGTATCATATTCCCACACTCTACGGTTCGTAGTATAGACAGTTCCCGTCCAATAATCCTTGCCACGGTCGCGAATGGCAGAAGAGATAGCACGCAGCATCGAGAAAGCAGGCAATGATGGCACTTCAGGTGGCAGATATTCGTTGGATGTACCTTCACCACGGATAGCCGCAATCGGCAGCAGATAATCGCCCAAGCTGTTTGCACGTTTCAAACCGCCACACTTGCCCAAAAACAAGACATCACTTGGCATCACAGCAGACAGCAGGTCCATGATAGTAGCAGCGTTCGCACTGCCCATACCGAAGTTGATAATAGTGATACCATCAGCCGATGCATTAGGCATAGAATTCTTCAACCCCAAAATAGGAACATTAAAATGGTTAGCAAACAACTCTACATATTTGGTGAAATTGGTAAGCAGGATGTGCTTAGTAAAATCTCCCAGTTTACGGTCGGTGTAGCGAGGAAGCCAATTCTCTACTATTTCTTGTTTTGTTTTCATAAATAATTATCTTTGGGGATTCATTTAAATCCGGAAATAAAAAAACAAATATAACGAATGCTATCATTAAATCTACCATCATTCGCAGCCAAAGTAATAGCAAAAGAGGGAAAACATCAGATTTGGGATCTGGTAAGAAACAAGTATGTGGCTTTAACTCCCGAAGAATGGGTAAGACAACACTTTGTTCATTACCTGATTTCCGAGAAAGGATATCCGAAGGAATTGATAGGAAATGAAATCATGATTAAACTCAACGGCACATCCAAGCGATGCGACACAGTTGTATACGATCGTTTTTTAGACCCTTTACTCATCGTAGAGTATAAATCCCCCACCGTAGAGATTTCGAGGGCTGTATTCGACCAAATTGCCCGTTATAACCACGTTTTAAAGGTGCGATACCTCATCGTAAGTAATGGAATACGACATTTCTGCTGCCAGATCAACTACAAAAGCCACGATTATCTCTTTTTAGAAGAAATTCCGGCCTATTCACAACTGACATCAGAATAATTTGGGCACAGAGCAGAAAGAAGAGAAGAAGAGATTATTGTTTGCATAAAAATAGACAGAATCATTGGTGACATAAGGACACGGTCTTTTGTTACAGAATGTTTTATTGGCAAGAAAATAAACAACGTCACTCTCCGGTAACTGTGTGGCCATCGAGGATTGAATTGTCGTATCCTGATTTGACACGAGCAACTTAGGCTCCTTATCAGTGTCGATAAACAATGAATAACCTAAAATCACTATAAAAAAAGAGAATATCAAAGCCTTCATATCCAATTCAATTTAAATGACTATATCAACTTAGATGTATTATAAACGGAAAAAGCTGCATGTTATTACATAAAAGTAACAATAATTTTTACATTTCTGTTCAGATCGGATAGTTCCCTTGTCTCTTACACCCTTTTTTGAATACTGTTCAAAAAAAGATGCACAAAAACCGTCATAACGACGATCTCGATGCATCTTTTTTATATCTATAGATCAACTCAGATGAAATTTATTATCCACCGAAGTTATCAAAGTGCAACATTTCTGGCGGTACGCCCAGGCTGTCAAGCATATTTTCAACAGCTTTAGACATCGGACCAGGACCACACATGTAGTATTCAATATCTTCCGGAGCTTCATGATCTTTCAGATAAGTATCATAGATTACCTGATGAACAAAGCCGGCAGTATATTTCACACCTGCAGCATCAGCAGCTGGGTCAGGACGGTCAAGCGCCAAGTGGAATGTAAAGTTCGGGAATTCCTTTTCGATAGCCAAGAAATCTTCCAGATAGAACACTTCGTTCAAGGCACGAGCACCGTAGAAATATGACATCTTGCGGTCTGTAGTCTTCAATGTCTTTGTCATGTGCATAATCTGAGCACGCAGAGGAGCCATACCGGCACCACCACCGACCCACATCATTTCACGTTTTGTATCAAAGATCGGATGGAAGTCACCGTAAGGACCACTCATTGTCACCTTATCACCCGGTTTCAAGGTAAAGATGTAAGAAGAAGCGATACCCGGCATTACATCCTGGAAGCCAACCTGAGGTTTCGGCTTAAACGGAGGAGTTGCAATACGTACAGTCAACATAATACGGTCACCTTCTGCCGGATAGTTAGCCATAGAATAAGCACGGATAGTCGGAGTGTCATTCTTACACTTCAAACCAAACAGGCCGAATTTCTGCCATGCAGGCAAGTATTCGTCGCCGATCAGGCTCTTGTCGATATCCTTGTCATAGTCCATTGTATATGCAGGAATCTTAATCTGTGCATAAGAACCCGGGATAAAGTCCATGTGTTCGCCCTTAGGCAAAGCAACGATAAACTCTTTGATGAAAGTTGCAACGTTCTTGTTACTGATAACTTCACATTCCCATTCTTTTACGCCAAATACAGAGTCAGGAACCTGAACAGTCATATTTTCCTTAACCTTGCACTGACAAGCCAGACGCCAATGATCTTTGACCTGCTTACGAGAGAAGAAACCCTTTTCTGTAGGAAGGATTTCGCCACCACCTTCAATTACTTGCGCACGGCACTGTCCACATTTACCACCGCCACCACAAGCAGATGACAAGAAGATATTACCACTCTGCAAAGCACCCAACAGTGTTCCACCGATCGGTGTTTCAATCTCTTTTTTGCCATTAACCTCCAGCTTTACATTACCGGAAGGAACCAATTTTGCTTTAGCGAACAAAAGCGCACCTACCAAAATCAGTGTAATCAACAAGAATACAACTGCACTGGCTGCGATTGTAAGTCCGCCCGACATTAATAAAGTCATCTCTATGTTATCTTTTAATGCGTTAATACTTAAATCTTAAGACCTGAGAAGCACATAAATGCCATACCCATCAAACCTGTGATGATGAAGGTAATACCCAATCCCTTCAAAGGCTTGGGGACATTTGAATATGCCAATTTTTCACGGATAGCAGCCATACCAACGATAGCAAGCAACCAACCGAGACCTGATCCTAAACCATAAACAGTTGCAACACCCACGTTAGGGAATGCCTTCTGCTGCATAAACAGAGAACCACCCAGGATAGCACAGTTTACAGCGATAAGCGGCAAAAAGATACCCAAGGAAGCATACAGAGACGGAGAGAACTTCTCAACCACCATTTCAACCAACTGCACAAAAGAGGCAATTACGGCAATAAAGATGATGAATGAAAGGAAGCTCAAGTTTACTTCACTATATTCAGCGCCCAACCAGCTTAATGCACCTTCTTTCAATACATAGTTTTCAAGCATATAGTTGATAGGCAACGTACAAAACAATACGAATGTAACTGCCAGACCCAAGCCTAAAGCAGTCTTCACATTTTTAGAGACAGCCACGAAAGAACACATACCCAAGTAGTATGCAAAAATCATGTTGTCAACAAAAATGGAGCGGACAAATGTACTTAATAATTGTTCCATTCTATTTTACCTTTAATCGTTTAGCATTATTTTTCCTGAAGTTCTTTGTTTCTTGAACGGTGTACCCAGATAATGACAGCAATCACGATCAAGGCCATCGGCGGAAGAATCATCAAACCATTGTTCATATAACCAAGGTCATAGAATGCCTGCGGAATTACCTGGAATCCCAACAATGTACCAGATCCTAACAATTCACGGAAGAAACCAACAATCACCAAGACCAAGGCATATCCCAGACCATTACCAATACCATCCAAGAAAGATTCCCAAGGGCCGTTACCCAAGGCGAATGCTTCCAAACGTCCCATCAAGATACAGTTTGTAATAATCAAACCAACAAACACAGACAACTGCTTGTTTACATCATAAGCAAAAGCCTTCAACACCTCGCTCACAATAGTTACCAAAGCAGCAACAACCACCAACTGTACGATAATACGGATACGGTTAGGAATTGTATTACGGATCATAGAGATGATCACATTCGCAAAAGCCACAACAGCTGTTACAGAAATACCCATAACAATAGCCGGTTCCAACTTAGAGGTAACAGCCAACGCAGAACAGATACCCAGCATCTGTACAACCACCGGGTTGTTAGCGTTCAACGGGCCTAATAGAACTTCTTTATTCTTTTCAGATAATAATCCCATCTTCTACTTAATTTTGTGAGGTTAAAAATTTAACATAACCGCTCAAACTATCGAACAACATGCGATCAACACCCTGGCTGGTGATTGTACCACCAGAGATACCATCTACATAATCCTGTCCGGCAGCACTCTTGCCTGGTTTTACAACAGCGATTGATTTGAATTCGCCATTCTTGAAAATCTGCTTACCAGCGAACTGTGAGCTAAAATTAGGTTTTGTGATTTCAGCACCCAAACCCGGAGTTTCACCCTGATGGCTGAAGTCGGTACCAAAAATAGTATTCTTGTCTGCATCTACAGAAATATAACCCCACAGCGGACCCCACAAACCGGCACCATGCATAGCCATGATGTATTTGGTCTGACCGTCAACTGTAGCAACAAATATAGGATAAGCATCTGCCTCTGAGCCTGCAAAAGCAGCAGCAGCATCGCCTACCTTTTCACCGTTGGCATTGATCAAGAATGCATCTGTGATCAATTCGTTATATTTAGCCTCTGCCTCATTAGCAGGCACAGACACATTAATTGAACGCAAAATCTGCTGACGTTTGTCATTATCTTCATTGGCCTTCTGATAGGTTCTCAAAGACTGTGAAGTAAATGCCAACAATACAGCAACCACTACTACCATTACGGAAGCATATACTACGGTATATACATTACTATCTCTATTCATAATTCTACTCAGATTATTAATGTTACTTCATAGCTCTCTTCAGACGACGGTTTACGTTGCCTTCCACAACATAATAGTCGATCAGCGGAGCAAATACATTCATCAACAAGATAGCCAACATCATACCTTCGGGATAACCCGGATTCAATGCACGGATGATAATTGCCATAGCACCTACCAAGAAACCGTAGATATACTTACCTGTTTCTGTACGAGCTGAAGTAACAGGGTCTGTTGCCATAAATACAGCACCAAATGCAAAACCGCCCAAGAACAGGTGATCCAACGGAGATACACACATTACTACAGTAGTGCCAATCATATTAAAGATCAATGACATAACAGCACCACCTACGAACACAGATGTCATAGTCTTCCAGCTTGCAATACCTGTGAACAGCAAGATTGCAGCACCAATCAAGATGGCCAACACAGATGTTTCACCGATAGAACCCGGAATCAGACCAACAAATGCATCCCATGTTGTGATAGGATTACCCAACACGTCTACAGCCTGGAAAGAACCGATCAGTTCTTTGCCAGCGATAGCAATCTGACCCAGAGGAGTTGCACCAGAGAAGCCATCTACTACCTGACCGGCACCCATACCGAATGTATCAGCTGTGCGAACAAATACCTGATCACCAGACATCGCTGCCGGATAAGCAAAGAACAGGAACGCACGTGTAACCAATGCTACATTAAATATATTATATCCGGTACCACCAAACACCTCTTTTGCAAATACGACTGCAAAAGCAGTTGCTACGGCAATCATCCACAACGGAGTGTCAACCGGAACAATCATCGGAATCAAAATACCAGAAACCAAAAAACCTTCCTGGATTTCTTCCTTCTTCCATTGAGCAACAGCAAACTCGATGCCCAAACCTACTACATAAGAAACAATGATCTTAGGCAATACTGCCAACAATCCATAGATAAATGTCATGCAAAATCCCGGATCAGCACCAATAGCTAAATTATGCTGATAACCGACATTATACATACCAAAAAGCAAAGCAGGCAACAAAGCGATAATAACTACAGTCATAGTACGCTTTGAATCGATACTGTCATGAATATGCACGCCTGATTTTGATGTTTCATTTGGAACAAACAAAAATGTTTCAAAACCGTCAAAAACAGAACGGAACATCGCCAGCTTTCCGCCTTCCTCAAAGTTAGGCTTAATCTTGTCGAGATAATTCCTTAACGCTTTCAATGTATTTTAGTTTTAATGTTATTAATTCATTTCTTTGTATAACAAATTCAGACCGTTACGTACAATCTTCTGCAATTCGATCTTTGATGTGTCAACAAACTCACACAAGGCAAAATCTTCAGGCGCTACTTCGTAGATACCCAGATTTTCCATCTTATCAATATCAAAAGCGATGATTGCCTTCAACAGATATTCTGGCATGATGTCCATCGGGAACACCTTATCATACTCATTTGACATGATCATGGCACGTTTGCCACCCTTGATACGAGCATCGATAGTATATTCCTTATTACCAAACAACCAGCTGAAATAGCTGTGGCTAACGCTGAACTGATCGCAACGTGGCATTGCAAAGCCCAGGAACTCGTGAACATCATCACCTTCAGGAATAACAGTTATCTGATTGTCATAAGCACCCAAATAACCCTCTTTCTCAACCTTTGTACCTGTCAACACGTTACCGCTGATGATACGCAGATGTTTTCCTTCCTGCAATTTGCCATTAACAAGGCTTGAAATAGTACAGCCGGCCATTGCTTTGACGTAGCCTCTTTCTGTCATTTCAGAACCGGTCAATACAACCAGACGGCTAAAATCAGCAATACCCTTATTGAACAGGCGTCCAATAATAATTACATCAACCGGATTGATAGTCCAAACCAATTCACCTTTATTGATTGGCTTGATGTGATTGATCTGCACACCAACGTTTGCTGCTGGATGAGGTCCTTCCATTTCTACTGTTTCCACTCCTTTCACATTCACTGCCGATCCCTTACGCACGCCAACATACACCTTGCCTGTTGTCAACTTAGCCAAAGCATCCAAACCAGTCTGGAAGTCTGCCTCCTGACCTTTCAAGATGAAATCGAAATTGGGTGCCAACGGAGCCGAATAGAATGCTGAAACGAAAATGTCACGTGGTGTTTCGCTTGGCGTTGCCACGATGTCATACGGACGTTGTTTGATAAAAGACCACATACCTGCATTCAGGATAGCCTCTTTTACCTCTTCACTCTTCATTGAAGAAACATTCTTCTTACCGAAATCTTCATACTCGATCTGCGCATCCGGCTTCACAACAATGCTCAGCACCTTACGCTTCTCACCTCGATTTACGGCACTTACTTCACCACTGACGGGCGAAACGAACTTGATCTCGGGGCGGTTCTTGTCTATCATCAATACAGAACCAGCTTTGACCTTGTCTCCTACACGGGCTACTACTTTGGGAAGAATACCGTTGTAATTGTCGGGAACAATAGCATAAGATTCGCTTTTCCCTCCGTTCAACAGTACCTCCGAAGCTTTACCCTTCAGATTAATGTCTAAACCCTTTTTAATCTTAATCACATTTGCCATGATACAACTAAAATTGTTTATATGTAATTTTACCGCAAAAGTAAACATTTTTTCATGCTTTATAGCAGAATGATGCAAATAAATAGAGAAAAAATTCCACAATTTTCAACCTTTCCCACATTCTATTTGAATCGTTTGTTCTAATCTCTATTCCATCAAGCAACTACGTAGTTCCGAAAACTTTTTCATTTCCTCTTTTGTTCCAATTAGAAAGAAGATTTTACATTTGCACCCATATTACAAACTAAAAATACCTATATGCGAAGAAACTATGCTATTTTATTATTTCTTACCATGCTGCCCTGCCTGATGATGGCACAAAAGACATTCATCACCCAAATTGCTGACAAAATGGTAAAAACACTTCAAGTGCGTGTGGCCGGCGAAATGATCTCTACACCCTACATTCCTCTGAATGGCGACAAACAAATTGAGATTAATTTTGACGCATTAGGCGGCAACATAAACCGCTATGCCTACTCTATCATTCACTGCAATGCCGACTGGACTCAATCTTCGCTCTCGCCAATCGAATACATGGACGGTTTCCAAGGTCTTACCATCGAAGATTTTGCCAATGCGCTGGGCACAACGGTTCAATATACCAACTACCGCCTTATGCTTCCCAACGAAGATGTCCGATTCAAGGTATCGGGCAATTATGTAGTGCGTGTCTATAACGAAGACACTCCCGAGGTGACAGCTTTCGAGGCTTGTTTTTCAGTTGTTGAGCCTATGATCAGTGTTTCCGGAGCAATCAGTGGCAATACCGATATTGATACGAATCAGAAACATCAGCAACTGGCCTTTTCTGTCTTTCACAAGAACTTCCCGATCACCTATCCACAGAGTGATTTAAAGATTTGGATCTATCAGAACAATCGTCGCGACAATGCAGTAACAGACCTGCAACCGATCACTATTTTAGAGAATCAAATCAACTATTCCAACCATCAGAAACTAATATTTAATGCCGGAAACGAATACAGACGTTTTGAGTTCTTAAGCAACAAATACAACGGGATGCATGTCGAAAATGTATCGTTTCATAATCCCTATTATCACATCGATTTGATGCCCGACTACAACCGTAACGAAGGAACTTATCAATATGACCAAGATCAGAACGGACGTTTCTTTATTCGTTGTAGCAACTGTAATGATCCGGATACGGAAGCTGATTATTATATCGTCCATTTTGCCTTGCCTATCGACCCCGTTTTAGAGGGTAAAATCTATCTAAACGGAGATTTAACGGACGGAACTTTCTCTCCACAAAACGAGATGATTTATAGTGCGGAGAGACAACAGTATGAAAAATCATTGATGTTAAAACAGGGCAGTTACAACTATCAATATTTATGTGTGTCCAACCAATCAAAAGTAGGATTGAGCCATCCTGTCGAAGGTGATTATCATCAGACTGAAAATGAGTATAGTATCTATGTCTATTACCACCCGATGGGTGCTCGTTACGACCGACTGATTGGCGTAACAACTATCCGCAATGCCATGACCGTATTTTAACCTCAAGACAGCGTGTATCATAATGAGGATAAAGTAAAAACACACAACGACTACACAGAAATATCATTTTCATACCACACCAAAATATCAAAGGGTTAAAACTATTCTTCAATCAGCAGCGGTGATTGCATGATCGCCGGCGATGATTGAAGAATAGTATGGGGAGTTTCATCTTTTACTTCGGACTGAAACCGAGTTTAAATAGCATTAAAATAAGGTTTACGACAGTGCGTCTGAATCAATAAATGTAAGCACAGAGGAAGAGGCTAAGATATGTTTACGGATAAATAACTATAGCCAAATTCCGAAAGCAGCGCAGCCGTTTGCAATTATGACACACGCCATTGGGAAGGGAAAGCTACTCCTTCTACCCAACTTATACATTAATAATTATGCCAACAGATTAATAAGAATTGAAACCTAATAATTGAATGAGGTTTAACCACTAAAATAATCAGATATCTTTTTTATCAAAGAAAGAAAACAAATATCATATATTGTTTTCCACAATTTATTCTTATATTTGCGTAATAGATTTTTAACCTTAGAAAAAAGAGAATAGTATGACAGAATTAGGTATTATTAAAAGAAGATTGGCCGCATTAGTAGATGCCATTAATGAACTTGAGAACATCTCACAGCAACCAGAAGAAATAGCTCCTGTTGATGTTAAACAGGAACTAAATAAATTAAGCCTCGATGAACTTAAAGAAATCAGCAACTACATTACAGAAAGAATGGTATGGATTGCTTCGGGTAAACTGACAGATAAAAAAGGTACTCGAATGCCTTTGGCTGTAAAACAAAACATGGTGAATAAATATCTGGACGAAGGAGATGCCGATCAGAATGAAAAAGATTGGTATCGCTCTATCGAAGCTAAAAAGTCAAGAGACAGAAACGATGACGAGAAGAAGAAATTCATCGAATTCAGAAATAGAGCTCAAAAGTGGTTTGAAGAGCGTTATCCGGCCAACAAAGAATAAAAGGATTCTATATACATAGATAACGGAGTGTCATAATCAGCAGTTTGCAATTATGACACTCCGTTTTTTATAGGTTCTACATGTAGCACCACATGAGTTTCCTCACCAAAGACAGCCCGTAATTTCCGCTCTATTTCACGGGTCAATTCATGTGCATGGCTGACGGTCATCTGTCCATCCACACGGATATGCACCTCTATCGCGATGTCGTTACCGATACGACGTGTACGCAGGTTATGCGGATTCTTCACTTCGGGAGTCTCTAAGATCAAATCTAAAATCTTATCTTCTACTTTCTTGGGGAGTGATTGTTCCAACAGATCGTTAGCAGCCGGCATAATCAGTTCGAGAGATACTTTGATGATGAAAAGGCTGACAATCGTAGCGGCAACGGCATCCAGCACACGCCATTGCGGACCTAACAGGATAGCGCCGCCTACACCTAAAGCGGTACCAATTGAAGAGAAGGCATCCGACCGATGATGCCAGGCATTGGCAACCACCGCCTGACTATTCATCTTTACTCCCACTTTGCGCGTGATCTGATAGAGCAGCTCTTTCACCAATATAGAAGTTCCGGCAGCAATCAAGGCTATCCATTCCGGACTTTCCAGCTCTTTGCCATTGATGTAATAGTTTGCAATCTTAATCAATCCATCCCAAAGCAGACCAAAGCCGACGAACAGCAACACCACTCCGATAATCATTGTTGCAAAAGTCTCATATTTGCCATGTCCATAATCGTGACCTTCATCCTTGGGTTTCGATGATATTCTCACAAACAGCAACACCACCATATCCGTAATGAAATCTGACAATGAGTGTACGGCATCAGCCACCATAGCGCTACTATGTCCCAATATACCAGCCACAAACTTAAACAGCAACAGCAACAGATTGGCCAATGAGCCAAACAATGTCACTTGCATGATTCTTTTTGTCCGTTCTTCCTTTTCCATAACCTTTACCTATCAATCATTCGACAAAAGTAATAAAAAACAATCGGTCGTCCTCCTTTTAGCAGGAAAACAACCGACTGTTTCATTCTATTTCACGGCCACAATTAAGTCACACCGCCTTACATCAAATTAGAAGCCAATTCTGACAACTCGCTTCGTTCGCCCTTGATCAGGTTGATATGAGCAAACAGATCTTGTCCCTTCATCTTATCGATCATATAGGCCAAGCCATTACTCTGTGCATCCAGATAAGGAGAGTCGATCTGCTGAATATCACCGGTAAACACCATTTTTGTTCCTTCGCCCGCACGCGTGATGATTGTCTTGATTTCATGCGGTGTCAAGTTCTGAGCCTCGTCGATAATGCAATAGGTTTCCGACAAGCTACGGCCACGGATAAAGGCCAATGCCTCAATGACCAGCTGATTGCTCTTCTGCATCTCATCCAGCTTACGCACATCGGGATTGCCCGGTGAGAACTGAGCCTTAATCACATTCAGATTGTCGAAAAGCGGCTGCATATATGGTGCCACCTTCTGCTTCTCGTCGCCCGGAAGGAATCCCAAATCCTTATTACTCAAAGCAACAATCGGACGAGCCAGCAAAATCTGCTTATACATATTAGCCTGCTTCAAAGCCGAAGCCAATGCCAGCAAAGTCTTACCCGTACCGGCCTTACCGGTCAGGCCAACCAGCTTTATATCGGGATCATTCAAGATCTCAAAAGCAAAAGACTGTTCGGCATTACGAGGCTGAATGCCATAATTCGTGCCCTTCTCTACCCGTTTCACGGAGTTGGTAAAAGGATTAAAGCGGGCCAACACCGAATTACGCTCACTCTTCAAGATGAAACATTCGTTCGGTTCCAACTTACTTTTAATCTCCAACAGATCGGCATCAATACCGCTTGGAGTAGCATAGATCTTATCAATCAGATCCGGATCAATACCCTCATAGGTTTCTTGTGTCTTTTCAAATATATCAATATTGGTAACCTTGTCTGTAATATAGTCTTCCACCTTGATACCCAGTGAACGAGCTTTCATGCGCAGGTTTACATCCTTCGTCACCAGAATGGTCTGCATATCCGGATGATCTGCTTTCACATTCAATGTACAGGAAAGTATCTGATGGTCTGGTTTAGCTTCAGGAAAGACCTTACGAATCTCTTCGTGATATTTATTTTTTACCACCACATGCAGCATACCTTTGTTCGGCCCCAACGATGCGCCTTTGGTAAAAAGGTCGTCGTTCGTGATCAAATCGAGCTCACGAACAAACTCACGGGCATTGAAATTGATCTGCTCATTTCCTCTCTTAAACTTATCCAACTCTTCCAACACAACGATAGGAAGATAGATGTCATTTTCTTGAAAGTTCTCAATACACTTGTAATCATGCAGGATAACGTTTGTATCCAATACAAAATTCTTCTTTGCTCCCATGGTCTTCCAATTTAATATTCAACATTAAGAATCGGTTCTAATGAACCTTTTCCGAGTCTGTTTCTCTGTCTTTATCTGTCTGATAACCTACTATCATTTCAACTTCACCCTTTCATCTATCACTCACAAAGATAGTTTTTTGTTTGGATTATGATTGTTCAAAATAGCAATATTTTTAGGCCGGAATGCAAATAAGAAAGTTGACTTTCTCCTACAGAGACGAGCTTATAGATTTTATGTATATTTGCCTTTAGAAATAGTATAACTACATGAAAAAGTATAAACTGATTACATTCCTGTGGCTGCTTGCCGGATGCTTGTCTGCACAAAACAATCTGTCGGCATTGCTGCCTATGCCCAATCAAATCACGCAGATTGATGGCAAAAGAAACTTTGAGATAAACGACCAAACGATCTTACAGACCAATCTGCCGAATGAGGCCTACTGTATTAAGGCTCTGAATGATATACTGAAAGAGAGAACAGGCCAAACGGTTACACGTTCTGACTATCCATCAAAGCGGCCGTCGATCCGGCTGATGCTCGATCCGGCGATGCAGGGTGATGAACATTATCAGCTGTCGGTGTCGGACCGTGCCCTCACAATCAAAGGTGCCACCGAAGGTGCTATCCTTTATGGAATTATGACGTTAGATCAGATTCTGTTGGGCGACGTCTGCCTTACCGCAGCCGGCAAGGTTGCTCCTATTGAGATTGACGACCAGCCTCGTTTCGGCTATCGTTCGCTGATGCTCGATCCGGCCCGCCACTTCTTGCCGACCGAAGATGTGAAGTTCTATATCGACCAAATGGTTCGCTATAAATACAATGTACTGCAACTTCATCTGACCGATGATCAAGGTTGGCGCATGGAGATCAAGAAACATCCGAAGCTAACCGAAAAGGGTGCGTTCTACACCCAAGAGGAGCTGAAGGATTTGGTGCAATATGCAGCCGAACGTCATGTGCAGATCATTCCGGAGCTTGATATTCCGGGACATACGGTTGCCGTGTTGGCCTCTTATCCGGAGTTGGGATGCAGCCACACCGATACGATTCCGAAGATTGTGGGCGAAACCGTCAACATGATGTTATGCGCCAACAACGACCGGGTCTATACATTATATAAAGACATCATCAGCGAAGTGGCTGCTGTCTTTCCTGCGCCCTATATCCATTTGGGTGGCGACGAAGCGATTATTGATGCAAACTGGGGAAAATGTGAACATTGTCAGGCGTTGATGAAGCAACTGGGCTACACCAAGCCAACGCAGCTGATGAACTATTTCTTCGGCAAGATTCTGCCTTTTGTCCGCGAAAATGGCAAGACGCCGATGCTTTGGTGTGAACTGGACAACATCTATATGCCTGCCAACGAATATCTGTTCGACTATCCGAAAGATGTGGTGTTGATTACCTGGCGCAACGGACTCACTCCGCTTTGTACCGACTTGACCGAGCGTCATGGCAATACGCTGATTATGGCTCCGGGAGAATACACCTATCTCGATTATCCGCAATACAAGAATGATTTTCCGGAATATAACAACTGGGGAATGCCTATCACCACATTAGAAACCACCTATCAATTCGATCCGGGTTATGGCCGTCCTGTCCGGAATCAGCAGCATATCGCCGGTGTGAACGGCACTTTGTGGGGCGAAGCTATGCCGGACATCAACCGTGTCACCTACATGACCTATCCGCGAGGTCTGGCTCTTGCCGAAGCGGCATGGACTCAGATGGAGCATCGTAGCTGGGATTCGTTCAAAAGCCGTATGTTTCCCAACCTGTCTGACATGATGAAGCGCGGCGTTTCTATCCGCGTCCCTTATGAGGTGATAAGGCCTTCGAAGACAAAGTAATAAAGAATAGCGAAGCGAAAACTAAGGATATCTATTGCGAAGAGACTGGCAACTAAAGCGATTGATTCTTATGAATCCATTGGATCATTATATCAATGACTTTGGTTGAAAAGGTCTCTTCAATATCCTTATACTCGCTCACGGCGCCTGTTCGACAAGATTGGAACAGATGATTCAGACCTTCGCAAGACTGAATGCTGCTGTTCGGACTTTTTATACCCTTTTTGAGCACGGAAAGATTCTTCTGACAATTCACCTGGCTGTCTTTGGTTCCATTCAAGGCCAATACCGGACAGTGTATCCGACCTAACAGATCTGCCACATCCAGCTGCAAGAACCGCCTCATGTAAGGAGTATCCGAAGTCTTGATCACCTGTTGCAAATTCGACTTCAGCTCCATCGGAAGACGGTCCGAATTTGTCACCTGCAATTTCTTTCCCGCTATTATCTGCCCAAACAGCTCATCGAGACACTTCAAATAGCTATCCACAACCTCTTTACTATAGCCGGCCAGACTAAGCAAATCTCTGTTTTGATCCATAAGAAGAGATTTTCCCGAAACAGCCATACCGGCCAGGCTAATCGCCCAATCCACTTGGCCCTCAGCCGCAAGCATCAATGCGATAGTTCCTCCCTCGCTGTGGCCTAAGATGCCTACTCTCTTAAATCTTTTCCGCAGCAATGAGATTCCAGCCTGCGCATCCTTTTTCAAGTCATCTGTTGTTACCTCTTTCAGATCGCCCGTAGATTGCCCAAACCCTCGATCATCATACCGCAGTGTCGCTATTCCATTACGGGCAAAAGCATCAGCCAAAACGGCAAACGGTTTGTGTTCAAAGAGCTCTTCATCCCTATTCTGCAGACCGCTACCCGTAACCATAATAAATACGGGCGTCTCTTTCTGAACGTTTTTAGGCAAAGTCAGAGTGCCTTTCAACACGGCTTTGTCGTTACTGAAAGAGACCTCTTCACTGGTATAGGGAAAAGGACCTTTCGGTGTTTGCGGACGTTTCCTTACTTCTACTCCCTGCTCCAAGGTCAATGGGATTTTATAGCCCTGCTGGATAAATGTCCCGACAATCTGTTGTCCCACCAGTTCTCCATTAAACTCAGCTCCAATGGCAGGAATGCTAAGCGATACTTTCGGCGAAGCTACGGCATTCCGCTTCATAGGAATACCTTTTGCGCCTTGATCCGGAGAATCCATCGTACAATTATCTCCGTTCAAATGAAAGACCAGACGAAGTGAATTGCCCGCTACTTCTAATTTTCCCGACCATGTGCCCTCTTGTGCTTTTATGGGCTGCGCCAAACTAATCAGCAAAGCTGACACGACTATTAAAAATACATGGATCTTATTCATAACTGTCTTTATATTTATATATCTACTGTTTCCCAATCAAACCGTCAACACTTTCGCTTCACCATCATCTCTATCCTTGACAAAAGAAGAATATTTCTCTCTGTTTTCCAATAAAAACGTCACAATTTACAGAATTTTTACAGAATTATTCTTATATTATATCACTGCTTTTGCAATTATTTCTCCTATTCGAAGCCATTCGTAATGATTCGTAATGATTTATAGACCACAAATGTCAGCTAAACCTATGAGAAGGATGCAATGTCTCAACCGTAGGACAGATTCACACTATTTATCCCTATTTCATATACAACCAAACAACTGTTATCCTATTTTTGTGCCATAAAACAAACAATATTTACGTATGAAACGATTTAAGTTGGCAACTATCGGACTATTTATAGGGTTGCTTTTAACAGCTTGTAGCTCCATGATGCAAGCCTTGAAAATGGATAACAAGATAAAAGAGATAGAACTTGGCATGAGCCGTAAAGAGGTGATACATATTTTAGGGAACAATTATGAACCTATAGGTGCCAGTGTTACGCCTCACGGATCTTTTGAAAGGATTGGCTATTACTTCTTCTCTCAGTCTGACAACACGGATGGATATTATATCCTGACATTTCGCGAGGGAAAACTGGTGGAATGGATCAAAGAGAGAAATCCGATCCAGCAGAACCAGTCCAACAACTAAAACGGTTGTTCTTATCAAAATAGCAGTTCCGGCACAGCCTCTACCTGCTTATCTGATATAAAAAATACAATAAGACAGCCGACTGGCAAGAGATGATTAATCCGACCAAAAAGGATTAAGCTATTTCCGAAAATTGGGTAACTACTCCTTTCCAACGGAGTAGTTATTCCGTCCGAACGGAGTGCCTACCCAATTTCAAAAAAGTCCCTACACTTTTTCAAAAAAGTCTATACCCTTTTTCCAAAAACTCTATAGACTATTGAAAGATAGTCTATAACCCCTTTTTTCAGAGTGTTTGGACCGAGACAGATTCGTCTGTCAAGTCCGGCGAAGTTGCCCGTCGTTTCTGCCGGATTCGTCACCGCTTTTAGCCAACAATAATCCGGATAAAAATACAATAACTATCTCTCAGCGCATATTTGATTCAGAGAGGATAGACTATTCATTTATATAAACAGACAAGTTGATGTTTATTCATTTGAGAAGCTTTAGCCGAAATACATTAAACCCAAATCGGTCATTAGAACGAAAAAAGTAAAACGACTGAATATTTTTATTCTTTCTAATGACCGAATTGGGTTAAATCATACAGCTATTGTTATGGAAATTTTATATATTTTTGCAGCCGGATTCAAGTTTGACGGTTTGACCGGCTTCTGGAGGGAGAGACACACGGTGGAATTGTTAAACAGATTCAGCTCAACGGGCGGAATCAAGAGCCATCTCTGCCTCGGTGTAAAGTAGGATTTTAAAGAGTAAAAAATTAAAAGAAAAAGATAAATACTATAATACAATGCTTTCAAAACTTTTAGGTTTCGATCCTGCCAAGCACAATCTCAAGACTGAGATAATGGCAGGCATAACCACATTTCTTACGATGGCGCACATCCTCGCCGTCAATCCCAACATCTTCTCCAACCTTGCTTCGCAGGGTATGGACACCAACGCCGTCTTTACATCCACGGCATTGGCTGCTATCATCGGGACACTCGTCATGGCGTTTTATGCCAAGAAGCCTTTCGGACTGGCTCCGGGCATGGGCTTGAACGCCTTCTTCGTTTTCACCGTCTGCCTATCAATGGGTTATACATGGCAGTTTGCACTGACAGCCATCCTTATAGAAGGTTGCCTCTTCATCCTCATGACCGTGACAAATATACGTACGCTTATCGTTGATGCCATTCCTACAACGCTGAAGCACGCCATCGGTGCGGGCATCGGACTCTTCATCGCCTTCATCGGACTGAAGAATGCAGGTATCATCGTTTCCAACGAGGCCACTTTCGTAAGCATCGGACATCTGACCAGCGACTCGGCGCTGCTCGGCGTGATAGGAATCATACTCACCTCGGTGCTCGTAATAAAGAACGTGCCCGGCTCACTGCTTATCGGCATTATCGCCACGGCCTTGATAGGAATACCGATGGGACTTACTTCGTTCAACGGAATTATGGACACACCGCCTTCCATTGCCCCGATATTTTGCCAGTTTGAGTTCCACAACATACTGACCATCAATATGGTTATTGTAATGTTTACATTCCTTTTCATCGACATGTTCGACACGATGGGCACGCTTGTGAGTGTCTGCAACAAAGCGGGCATGATACGTAAGGATGGCTCTATTCCCGGACTCAACAAGGCGTTTATGGCTGATGCCATTGCTACGGTTGCAGGTTCGTGCCTCGGTGCCAGCACTACCACGACGTATGTGGAAAGCGCTGCGGGCGTGGCTCAAGGTGGACGCACAGGCGTTACGGCTCTTGCCATAGCCTGTTGCTTTGCTATAGCCCTTTTCTTCGCTCCCGTTTTTCTCTCTATTCCGTCGGCAGCCACATCGCCCGTGCTGCTGATTGTGGGTCTGTTCATGCTTTCGCCGATAAAGGATATCGATCTCGACGACTATGCTGAGTCGATTCCTGCATTCATCACCATCATGATAATGCCTCTGACCTACAGCATCTCAGACGGAATACTTTGTGGCGTAATAGCCTACGTTGCCATCAACGTAATCTGCGCCAACTGGAAGAAGCTGAATCCGACATTATACATCCTCGCGTTTCTTTTCGTGCTGAAGTATATATTCATTTAGATTTTTCATTAAGGCGGTGGTCGGTGTGTCATCCTTGCAAACGACTCCGTTGCTATCGGCATTCGCGACCTCAGCCATTTGCCTTAGTAAACTACGAGGCTGCACCAAAACAACTATTTAATGCAACCTCGTAAGGGAAATTGCCGATTTACTGCAGGCACTTCTTCAAAGCCTGAGCCATCTGGTCCGGACAAGAGGTGCCTTTGCCTTTACAGTCGATTCCTTCGATACGCTTGATAGCCTCTTCGACCGGCATATTCTTCAGCAGAGCACAAATACCCTGACCGTTACCATGACATCCGCCTACGATTACGGCATCGGTAATCAAACCGTTTTCCACTTCAACTTCCATCAATTTTGAACAAACGCCTCCTTGCGGAGTGTACGTGATTCGTTGTTTAGCCATTTTCTTATCTTTTTTATTTATGTTGATGATAAATATCTTCTGATGCAGGAATTCCTCCGGTTAATAACGCTTTATCCGAATTACAAGAACTCATCCTGCTGAAAACGGCTGCAAAAGTAACGATTTTCCACGAGCATCCGGCCAACAGTCTGTCACAAAATAAGGCTGCATCAAAACAGGTATTTTGACGCAGCCACATGAGGTATTAGCAAGACAGAAGAAAGATCAGGACAGGAATAAATCCGTGATAAAGATGTGCTATAAAACATCAATAGCAGAAGGAGTTTGCATCAAATAAATCAATACATTAACCATCGAGTTCGCTGTATAGATAAAATAAGGAAGCCAACAGATATAGGTTTAACGTAAAAACAGAATATTGTGTCAAAACAACTATAACACACCGCCATTTATATGATACGATTTATGCTTAAGATAAAGATTATACACATGGCTTTTATCTGCTATCTAATTGTGGGATGCACCTCTACAGATATAAAAAGCTCTTTTCACTGTGCAGAAACTAAAAATGCAAGAGACATACAATTCTCTTCTTTACAAATAGAGCTCATCCAACTAGACTCTATTCCTACATCTTCTTTTGGAGAGAGCTTCCTGTCTTCCGAAGGCGACATTGTTTTTATAGACAAACGCTTTTGTACAGTTTCTCATTTTGAACTAAATGGCCAATTAAAGTCCATCTATTTAGGATATGGAGGTGGACCCAATGAGACACAGATAGGTCGAATTGCAGCATGTACTCTACTGTCAGACGGAAGATTGTTGCTCATGGGGTATAATTTAGATGTATATCTATATAGTTTCAACAGATCGAATGACCAGAAGGAAAGATACACTCTTGAAAAATCATTTATCATAAATAGAGATTTAGATAAGAATATCTACACATCGTCATCCACTTATACCAATCAATATAACGATATGGTGTGTAGAAATCATGATGATTATTTTTATACAAATGTATATTCAGAAGATCCCGATTTCAATTATCTGGAGCACATGCAAAAATATCTTTCCTGCTGTCGTCATATTTGGGAGGTCAACTATAAGACGGAAAAAGATGGCAGAATGTTAGCGGCAGGTTATCCGAAAAGTTATTACGACAACCCATATCAGAAAACCATTTTTCATGGCTCTTGCTTTGATATTGATACATCAGGAAATTTCTACGTCAATTATGATGTTGATTCTCTTATCTACGTTTATAACAAAGATTTCAATCCGCTATATACGTATGGATACAATGGCTCAAACATGAACACAGACTATTTGTCTATAAATGATTATAAATCTTGCCGCTCCAATTATCGAAATGAACGAGACACAAAAGGATATTATTATTGGCTGGAATATATTGACGACACCTGTACTTTGTTCAGATCGTATAAAAAGAAGGATATAGAAAATGATGGGCTGCAGATTTATAAAGAAGGTAAGCTTATTGCAGATGTATCTGTTCCTAAGAATTTTAGAGTAATGGGATATATAGCACCCTACTATTATTCGTATATCATACCCAATATGGACGAGGAAGACAATTCTTTAATGCTATATCGTTTTAGACTATAAGTAAAAGTCACAAAATGGGCTGAAAGCTCAGTGGTCTTCCTCGCCCATTTTGTCTCTTTTAACCCAATTCGGTCATTAGAACGAATAAAAATAGTCAGTCGCTTTACTTTTTCCGTTCTAATGACTGATTGGGGGTTATCCGCGAAAAGCCCTACTTAGGCCACATATCCACTATAAATTCTTTATTCCAGGCATCTTTCTCCGCTAAAACATATTCCGTTTCCCACTTGCCTAACGAATATCCCACTATATGCAATTCGGCTCCTGTCTTACCGGCCAACTTAAACTTGCCACTGGTGTTGACCTTGAACTGATAGTCGGAACCCGTTACTACACTTGCAGACAGATCTGTTGAAACAGAAGGACCTACTTTAACGAAAGGACCTCCGCAATAGGCTATATTGACTTCCGTCTTGAAATATACACCCAGGCTTGCAGCCACTTCACCAGAGTAAGTGATGTTGGTTCGATCTACATAGCAGTTAAACGAATGGTTGTATTCTTTATAAAAGACCCAACCTCTGTCTCTTGCATAGGAAGGACCCAGCTTAAAGGAAGAATCAAAAGTCATGGGCAGAGTTATGCCTATCGTGCCTTTTGCATGTGCATTACAGTCCATAGTTAAAGTGGGTATAACCATGACCGAAATGTGAATGGGACCTGCTATCGGGAATACAACTACGATAGAAGGATAATAGACTAATGGGACTTCACCGCCGCTTGATTTATCCTTCACATCCCATTCAACGAACAGAGGACCATCCAGTTTGTACTCACCTGTGAAGTAGCAATCAAAGTTACGTAATTTGAACCAGGAAATGTTGATGCCGATTTCAAGGTCTAATGCTGTGTGGGTTTGTACATCCTTCAGTCCAATGCGTAAGCCTTTTTCTTCGTATGAATAATTGGTTATTCCATCCTTGTTGAAAATGTGCCATGTAGCTTCTTGGGCCAGCAGCTCTTCGGCTGTTGCATACTTTTTGCCATTGTCTTCTGTACCGCTGAAGATAACCACGCTGGGATGATAAACGCCGTCTTTGGAATAACGGTTCTTCAAGCCTTTCTCGCCGTAGTTAACATACAATTCCGTGCTCAGCTTGAAGTCGCCATGCTCTATCAGGTCTGCCAATGTACCTTGGGTTGTCGTCAGAATAGCATCCTTTCCGTTTGCCGATACATTTGATACCTTCCGAATGAAAGGTGGCGTGTCAATGCTGCGCCATATAGACAACACATCGTTCTTGTTTACCTTTGTCTTTATCTTATCCAGGTATGCCTGGCTCACACGAATCTGTGTTGTGTCAGCATTTAAGATCTCCACATCGTTCGGATTGATAAAATCAAAATAGTTGAGAGCTTGGGCATTTTCTGCAAGCTCAATTTCGCCTTTCTCAATAGGCGGATCGGGAGAAACATTGTTATCGTCATCGTTGTCACAAGATATTACCGTAAGTGATACGAAGAACAAGGCAAGAAAAGCAAACTTGCCCGATTTGAAAAAAGACCAATACTGCTTCATAAATGTGGATTATTTTACGCCTTCCAGGTTTCTTGGAAGAACCTTATACTATATGGAAGCGTGAAACCGGAACACCACATTTTGAGTGAAGTCACAACAAAACAAGCATAACGCTTCCTCAATTGTTGATATAGCTATTCTGATATGTGCCGGCTGCAATGCCGGATATTACTGATGCCTTGATACCGGAGCCGGTACGATGGATTTTTTACCTTGTGAGTTTCTTTTTGTTCATAATTTATATACTTTTTGATTTCTGACACGGATTTCTGCATATAAAATTAGCAAAAAGAATCTGTGTAGCTTCGATTCCCAATCATAAAAAATATCCTAATTGTAAGAATCACACATCTTTGTTGTTTTGGTAATCTAATTTTGTCGTTTAGACTATTTTTTGTCGTTTAGACTATTTCCCAATCGGCAGAACAGCCGATTATTTTGCCTCTCTTTTCCTCCATTGCGTAGGAGTACAGCCTGCTTTTTCCTTGAACAGTCTGTTGAAATGACTTGGAGACTGGAATCCGGACTTTTCTGATATTTCAGCAATCGTCAGTTTGGTATTTTCCACAAGCAGGCATTTCGCATAGTCGATACGCAAAACAGTAATCCAGTCACGGAACGTCATGCTGTAGGTAGTCTTGATATATTCTGAAAGATAGGTGCGGTTGGTATGCAAAAGGTCGGAAAGTTCCATGATGGTAAGTCCGGTACGCACGTATGAGCCAGCATCAATCCATTTCTTGATTTTCTCCCCTATTTGGGCATGATAAGACGGTGTTCCCAGTTCCGATATCTTTGGTTGTTCCACTGTACACCGGACTTCTTCTCCTTCCGAAGTTATTTCGCTTTCCATTGCACACTCGACCCGTTCGTAAAACAGCAGATAGTTCAGATAACAACAAAAGAGGTAAATGTAGAACGGTACAGACGAAAGAATCCAGATATAAACGTATTCGTCCGGCAGGAAAGTCAACAGTCCGCATCCCACGCCAAATATAATAGCCCACCATGTAAAAATGGAAAGCCACTTGATATAAGCGCCTATATCATCTGAATAGGTTTCGTTGAAAATCCTGATGGCCCGGTTATATGCCAAAATAACTCTGCGAGCCCGAACAAATCCATAAATAACCAACCATGCAGCCAGAGCAAACTGCGCAATTGTCCGCAAGACTCCTGCCGGAAATAACAGAAGTACGATGCAGGAAAGAATGGAAAAAATTACCCAAAGACAGATATGAGTCCGTAACCGACGCTTTGTGATGTAAAAGCGGTCGAGCAGCGTAGTAAAAGCCGAACTGAATAGCCAGTAGCACAGGAAATAGGTGGAAAGGTTCATCAGTATGGCCGCATCGGCATTCTTGAACCTGATTCCGAAAAAGAAATGCACCGAATAGTTTGTGGCGAGCAGCAGCAGTGCTATGCTCATGATCCGTCTGGATCGCAAGTAGTTCTCAAATATGCCTTTCTCCGGTGCCTTGGCAAACAAGAAATAAAAGCCGAAGAATAGCATCAACGGCAGAGCGATACAAAGCGAGTAGCTATATAATAATAGATCGTTCATTTGTTCCCAACAGTTCTAAATCGAATGTAAAAGTACAAAAAATACCGGCATACTATTGTTGTATCTATTATTTCATCTCCTTAAATCAGCAAATAGATTAATTCCTCCAGCGGGTTGTTGCGATTATCACCAAATGGGCTGATACTGCTCTTTGGCTGTCTGGCGGTTCACCCGATTGAAGTGCCACCACTCCGAAAGCAACGAGTGGAAACCGGCTTCGCGCATCACGCTTCGCAGCAACAGGCGGTTCTGCCGTTCGCGCTCCGTCAAGATTCCTGCCTTTACCATCTCCTGCTCATCGGAGATATGCGCCTCTTTTCCCAAATGATCCACAGCCGTTCCCATCGGCAACGGTTGTCCGGCCTCGTCCAAGATGCTCACATCAACAGCCAATCCATAGTTGTGCAATCCTCCACCGCGAGCCGGATTAGAGACATAACGGCTTTTTGAGGTGCCTTTCACCACATCCCACATCTTCTGCTGCACAGACATAGGACGCGCTGCATCATAGACAATCAGGCGATAGCCCGGATGTCTTTGTCTCAACAGTTGCTGTGCCTTCAGCAGACTCTTCATGGCCAAAGGATGCAGATAAGCTTCCCGCAAATTGTCATACAAGACCGTTCCCGTGAAGTTGTCGGCCCGTGCATACATCAGGTCTATGGCTATCGTACTGTCTTTTTCGGCAATATTTTCCAGCCCCAACGAATCCATATAAAGAGCCATCTTGCTTTTCCCTTGTGCTCCAATATCCTGTGGTCGAAGGGCAGCCGAAACCTCCCCTATCAGCAAAAGGGATAAACATGCCAGCAGAAACAGATTCACGGCCCGTTGGCACACCTGCTTCAGACAATCCTTCTCTTCGCTTTTCTCTTGATTCTCTTCGCTCAGCATAACAAAACATGAATGAAATAATGGGATTATTCACTATTTTCCTCTACAAACGTATATAATTTCCTGCAAAAACAGAATCCTTTTTGCCAACAACTCCGCGCCTCTCGCCTATAAGCATACACTTTGAATATCGGAAAGGCAAATTCTCTTTACATAAAAAGAGAGAGAAACGGACATTTTATCATATTTTTATTACTTTTGTCTCTCTATCTACATAAAATTAAATAGAAAAATGACGTACGAAGAGACATTAGACTATTTATACAATAGTATTCCCGTGTTCCAGCACAGTGGCGCTTCGGCCTACAAACCCGGATTGGGAACCACTATTGCTCTGGATGATTATTTAGGTAATCCACATCACGCATACCGCACCATTCATGTGGCCGGAACCAATGGTAAAGGATCAACCAGTCATCTGCTGGCTGCCATCCTGAAGCAATCGGGTTACAAAGTGGGGCTCTATACCTCGCCTCATTTAGTGGACTTTAGAGAACGTATCCGCGTGAACGGGAAGATGATTTCTAAAAAATATGTGATCGACTTTGTAGAGCGCCATCGCAGCTTCTTTGAACCTCTTCATCCCTCATTCTTTGAGCTGACATCCAGCATGGCTTTTGACTATTTCAAGAAGGAGAAGGTTGATTTTGCCATCATCGAAGTGGGCTTGGGCGGACGGCTCGACAGTACCAACATCATCTCTCCCATCTTGAGTATCATCACCAACATCAGCCTGGATCATACCCAGTTCCTGGGCAATAGCGAAGAGCAGATTGCTTCGGAAAAGGCGGGCATCATCAAGAAAGAGGTTCCGGTTGTGGTGGGTGAAGTCTATAAAGAGAGTGTGGCAAAGGTCTTCAGCGATACGGCCGAAAAGGTCGGTACAACGCTCTGCTTTGCCCAGCAGACAGATGTGTTGCCCCAAGCAACGCTGATGGACAACGGTACCTGGAGCTTCGAGTCGGCCGACTACGGAAAGCTACAGGGCGAATTGGGCGGCATGGTTCAGTGTAAGAACGCACAGACCGTCTTGACCGCTCTGCGCATCCTGAATGATAACTATCAGTTGAATATCCCACAACAGGCCGTGCAAGAGGGTTTTGCCCAAGTGGTTGAGCTAACCGGACTGATGGGCCGCTGGCAGAAGTTGCAACAGAGACCGATGGTCGTCTGTGACACCGGACACAATGTGGGCGGCTGGGACTATCTGAACAAGCAGTTGCAGACCGAGGCCAAACAACACAGCAAACTATGGATGATTGTGGGCATGGTGAATGATAAAGATATCAATGGCGTATTGGCTCTTATGCCGAAAGAGGCTCATTACCTATTCACACAAGCCTCTATCACTCGCGCTCTTCCGGCCGATGAGTTTGCCACTCTGGCCGGTCATCACGGTCTAAAAGGCTCTATCTGCAACAGCGTGAAAGAGGCTGTGACAACGGCATTGGCCCAAGCCGGCGAAGAGGATATGATCTTTATTGGCGGAAGCACCTTTATTGTGGCAGAGGCTATTCCTCTTTTCCTCCCGGATATAGACAAATAACAAACTTTTCTAATTAACAATTTAATATCATGACAGAACGTATTCAAATGAAATTGAGTGAATCGAAAGCGGCACGATGGACAGCCTTGGCCATTGTCGCTTTCACGATGTTGTGCGGTTACTTCCTGACAGATGTGATGTCACCGCTTAAACCTATGTTGGAAGAAGAGCTGCAATGGAGCAGTACCGACTTCGGCTTCTTTACCAGTGCCTATGGTTGGTTTAATGTATTCTTCCTGATGTTGATTTTCGGAGGAATGATCCTCGACAAGATGGGTGTACGCTTCACCGGCTTGGGCTCTTGCCTGTTGATGCTGGGCGGTTGTGCCATCAAGTATGCAGCCGTGGCCGGTTTTATCGGTACTGAAGGTGTGATTTTTGGCTGGAAAGCTCAGGTTGTATATGCCTCTATCGGTTATGCCATCTTTGGCGTGGGCGTTGAGATTGCCGGTATCACCGTATCTAAGATCATCGTCAAATGGTTTAAGGGCAAAGAGTTGGCATTGGCTATGGGTCTTGAAATGGCCACTGCACGTATCGGTACGATGTTGGCTATGGCTATTACCGTTCCGTTTGCCAAAGCATTCGAAAGCGTATCGGCTCCGGTATTGCTTTGCTTGATCATGCTTTGTATCGGTACCATCTCGTTCATGGTCTATTGCGTAATGGACCGCAAGCTGGATGCTTCAGCCGGTACAGAAGAGAAGGAAGAAGAAGATCCCTTCCGCATGTCAGATGTGTTCCTGATCATCAAGAACAAAGGTTTCTGGTTGATCGCTCTGCTTTGCGTATTGTTCTATTCAGCCGTATTCCCCTTCTTGAAATATGCAACCGACTTGATGGTCAATAAATATAATGTAGAACAGGAGCTGGCCGGATTCATCCCGAGTCTGTTGCCGTTGGGTACTTTGTTCTTGACTCCGTTCTTCGGAAACCTCTACGACCGCAAGGGTAAAGGTGCAACTATCATGATGATCGGTGCTATTATGCTGATCGGTGTTCACCTGTTGTTTACATTACCGATCCTAAACGAATGGTGGTTTGCCACTTTAGTTATGATTGTATTGGGTATTGCCTTCTCGTTGGTTCCGTCAGCTATGTGGCCTTCTGTTCCGAAGATTATCCCGGAAAAGCAGTTAGGTACAGCTTATGCCCTGATCTTCTGGGTACAGAACTGGGGATTGATGGGTGTTCCGGCTCTGATCGGTTGGGTATTGGATAGCTATTGCAAGCTTGACAACACTGCTGGTGGTCCGGCATACGACTACACCATTCCGATGGCAATCTTCACCTGCTTCGGCATTGTGGCTCTGTTTATCGCCCTTCTGCTGAAACGCGAAGACCGCGTGAAAGGTTATGGTTTGGAATTGCCTAACATCAAGAACTAAAGATTACTCTAAAGCGACCATTCCGTATGATTTGTTTTCCGAATGCAAAAATCAATCTGGGACTGAACATTGTCAGCAAACGTCCTGATGGCTATCACAACCTGGAGACGGTGTTCTATCCGATTCCGGTCACGGATGTGCTGGAAATCGTAGAGGCTGATCAGTTTTCATTTGCCCAGACAGGAATACCGGTGGATGCGCCTGTTGAAAGCAACCTGGTTGTAAAGGCCATCCGCCAATTAGAGCAAAAGCATCGTGTGCCTCCGTTGGAGGTACACCTGCTCAAAGCTATTCCCTTTGGTGCCGGATTGGGTGGCGGTTCTGCAGATGCCGCATTCATGCTGAAACTGATCAATCAGCTTTGCGACCTCCGCCTGACAGACGATGAGTTGGAAGAAGAGGCTTCGCACATCGGAGCCGATTGTCCTTTCTTTATTCGCAACAAACCGGTCTTTGCCACAGGCACAGGTAACTTGTTTGAGCCGGTGAACTTATCGCTCAAGGGTTATCACCTCTGCTTAGTGAAGCCAGACATTGCCGTCTCAACCCGCGAAGCCTATTCAATGGTGACACCGAAACAACCCGAGTTGTCGCTCAAAGAGATTATCCAAAAACCTATAGCCGAATGGCGAGACACGATGGTCAACGATTTCGAGGCCAGTGTGTTCCCCCTATATCCGGCCATTGAAGAAATCAAACAGCAGCTCTATGATGCCGGCGCACTCTATGCTTCAATGTCGGGATCGGGCTCTTCCCTCTTTGGCATCTTCGAGAATGCCACTCATTTCAAAGAACAACAACTCTTCCCCAACTGCTTTGTTTGGGAAGGCAAACTTTAAATACATCATACTATGAAACACACAAAGACAAACCTGATTGCGGCTCTTCTGCTCTCAGCCTTCTCGCTGTATGCAGCAGATGATGTGAAAGTGATGCAATACAGACATGCAGGTCCGTTCCCCGTGAATGCTCCTGTTCAGTGTGACGAACTGAATGTCAATGGCAAGCCTTTCGAAGTGAAAAACCTGCTCAAATCGTCGTTATCGGAAGATAAAGCCTTCCAGAATGCCTCAGTCGTGAATGCAGATGCAAATGGTACTCTCACCTTTGCTGCTCCACAGAAGGGTTATGCACTGCATCTGTTCTCATTCTATCTGGACAGCGAACGCTATACCAAAGGAAAACTGGAGATTACTGCTCCCGGACTGTTCGAGGTCTATCTCAATGGTAAGAAGATCAATGCCAATGCCGATATCACACTGGAACCGCTTCGCTATCAGGTGACGGTTAAGTATCTGGCCACAGCCGACGACGCCGGCAAGACCTCTCTGAAGGCTGTATTCAAAACAGATGCAGATAGCAAAGTTATTGCCACAACCCAACTGGAACATCGTTACACCTTGAGAGATGTGATGGAAGGCAGAGATATTCGTGGTGTGAAGGTTTCGCCTAACGGTAAATATGCGCTTGTCAGATATGCAAACCAGTATGATAGCAACAAGAGCGACTCTTGGTGTGAACTGATTGATGCGGCAACAGGTCGTCTGTTGCGCCACGACAATGGTGCACTGATGCAGTCTTCATGGATGCCCAAAAGCAGTAAGCTCTATTATACTCGCAAAGGATTGAAAGGCACAGAGCTGGTGACTGTCGATCCGGCAACGATGCAGGAAGAGGTGTTGACT
Organism: uncultured Parabacteroides sp.; assembly: GCA_934725305.1. Lineage (GTDB taxonomy): Bacteria > Bacteroidota > Bacteroidia > Bacteroidales > Tannerellaceae > Parabacteroides. The sequence continues at coordinate 60,246 of CAKVBA010000010.1, forward strand.
AAAGATCTGCCGGACGGCAGTTTCAGCTTCTCTCCCGACGAAACCTGCCTTTTCTACAGAGTCTATGAAAGAGGCCCGAAAGAAGATCCGGAGATTATCCGTGTGTTGGAACCGCAAGACCGTTTGGGCGGCTTCCGTAACCGCTCACTTATCTGGCGCTACGACTTGAGAACAGGTGTCTTCGAACAGTTGACTTTCGGTCATAACAGTACCTCAATCAATGACATCAGTGCCGATGGCAAACGAATGTTGTTCAGCACAGGTGAATGGGATTATACCTCTGTTCCCTTCTCTCGTAACAACCTGTATTGCCTCGATCTGCAAACATTGAAAGTAGATACCATTTGGGAAAAAGCAAGCTATATCAACCATGCACAGTTCTCGCCCGATGGTAAACAGCTGTTGGTTTCAACGGCTCCGGCAGCCTTCGACGGCATCGGCCTGAACATCAAGAAAGGACAGATTGCAAGCACATACGACGGACAGCTGTTCCTCTATGACCTGGCAAGCAAAAAGGCAACTCCGCTCACCAAGACATTCAACCCTAACGTGATGAATGCCACTTGGAATGCGTTGGACAACCAGATCTATCTGATTGGCGAAGATAAAGACTATGTCCGTTTCTATCGTTGCAATCCGGCTAACGGCGAGATTAAGTTACTGAAGACTTCTGAAGACATCTTCTCAAGCTTCTCTATGGCTAAAGAGACTCCGATTCTTTATTACTATGGACAGAGTGCTTCGAATGCCAACCGCCTGTATGCCTATAACTATCAGACCGAAGAGGAAAAACTTATCGACGACATCTCGGCCGATAAGCTGAAAGATATCGAGCTGGGCGAAGTACACGAATGGAACTTCCAGGCAAAAGACGGTACTACTATTCAGGGCCGCTATTATCTGCCTCCTCATTTCGATCCGGCCAAGAAATATCCGATGGTTGTTCACTATTACGGCGGAGCTACACCAACCACACGTATGCTGGAAGGCCGCTATGCCAGCCATATCTATGCTGCACAAGGTTATGTTGTCTATATCATCAACCCGAGTGGAACAACCGGTTATGGACAAGAATTCTCTGCCCGCCACGTGAATGCCTGGGGTATTCGTACAGCTGACGAGATTATCATGGGAACCAAGCTGTTCTGCAAAGAGCATTCCTTTGTGGATGCCAAACGTATCGGTTGTATCGGTGCCAGCTACGGTGGTTTCATGACGCAATATCTGCAGACAAAGACCGATATCTTTGCTGCTGCCATCAGCCACGCCGGTATCAGTACGCTGAGTAGTTACTGGGGTGAAGGTTATTGGGGCTACACCTATTGCTCAACAGCCAACACCAACTCTTATCCATGGAATGCTCCCGATCTGTTCACCAAGCAGAGTCCGCTCTACAATGCCGACAAAATCAACACACCGCTGTTGCTTCTTCATGGTAATGTAGATACCAATGTGCCTATTGGAGAAAGTATCCAGATGTTTGCAGCTATGAAGATCTTGGGCAAGAACTGCGAGTTCGTTCAAGTTGACGGTCAGGATCACCACATCTTGGATTATAGTAAACGTACAAAATGGCAGAACACTATCTTCGCTTGGTTTGCTAAATGGCTGAAAGACCAGCCGGAATGGTGGGATACTCTTTATCCGAAACCAACGCTGTAGTTTGATAGGATAAACCAACAAAGGGGCTGCGTCAAAAGGAGATGTTTTGATGCAGCCCTTAATCGTATGTTATGAATAAACCCAAGGCTTTTCATTTCAACCTTTTCCCCATTGCCCTCACCATATTCCACCCTTTTTCTGTACCTTTGCTCCCATGATGAAAACGTATAAACCAGAGGCATGGTTGCCTACAACAAAAAAAGAGGTAGAAGCACGCGGATGGGACTACATTGATGTAATCCTATTCTCAGGCGATGCTTATGTTGATCACCCCTCATTTGGTGCGGCCGTAATCGGACGTGTATTGGAAGCTGAGGGATTGCGTGTGGCCATCGTTCCACAACCCGACTGGCGCGGAGACTTCCGTGACTTCAAGAAGTTAGGTGCACCACGTCTATTCTTTGGTGTGTCTGCCGGAGCCATGGACTCTATGATCAATCACTACACCGCCAACAAACGACTACGTAGTGATGATGCCTACACGCCTGACCGACGTCCCGGCATGCGCCCCGATTATCCCAGCATTGTCTATACCAAGATATTGAAGGAACTTTATCCTGATGTGCCAGTTGTATTGGGCGGCATCGAGGCTTCGCTGCGCCGTGTGACTCATTACGACTATTGGCAAGACAAGCTGTTTCCCGGTATTCTGATTGATAGCCCGGCGGATTTGCTTATCTATGGCATGGGAGAAAAACCCATCAAAGAGCTGGTTCAACAGCTGAAGGCGGGTGTTTCCATCCAATCACTCAAAGAGATCAAGCAGACGGTCTATCTGAGCGACTCTGTCGAACCTCAGGACGATGATATCGTGCTTTTCTCGCATGATGAGTGTCTGAAAGACAAACTGAAACAGGCTAAGAACTTCCGCCATATCGAAGAGGAATCTAACAAACAGCATGCTTCTCGCATCCTGCAGAAGGTGGGCAAGAAGACCATTGTGGTGAATCCGCCTTTCCCACCAATGACCGAAGCCGAGCTGGATGCCTCATACGATCTGCCCTATACGCGTTTGCCACATCCCAAATATAAAGGTAAGGTGATTCCGGCCTTCGAGATGATCAAGTTTTCAGTAAATATTCACCGAGGTTGTTTTGGAGGGTGTGCATTCTGTACAATCTCTGCACATCAAGGTAAGTTTATCGTTTCTCGCAGTAAAGAATCTGTCCTGAAAGAGGTGAAGGCCGTGACTGAGATGCCCGACTTCAAAGGCTATTTGAGCGACTTAGGTGGACCTTCGGCCAATATGTACCGCATAAAGGGCAAAGACGAACGAATCTGTGCCAAGTGTAAGAAACCCTCTTGCATCTCGCCCATGGTCTGTCCCAACCTTAATGCAGACCTTACGCCTCTGCTGGAGCTATATAAAGAGGTCGATAAGATGCCCGAAATCAAACGCTCCTTCATCGGAAGCGGTATCCGATATGACCTGTTGCTACATCGTTACGAGGATGAGCGGCTCAACCAAGCAGCCCATAAATATACGGAAGAGCTGATTGCCCGTCATGTCTCCGGACGATTAAAGGTGGCACCTGAACATACCCAAGATGAGGTATTGAAGCAGATGCGCAAGCCTTCATTCAAGTTGTTCGAGCAGTTCAAACACATCTTCGACCGCGTGAACAAGCAACACGGACTCAACCAACAACTAATTCCCTACTTCATCTCGAGTCATCCCGGATGTAAAGAGAGCGACATGGCAGAGCTGGCTGTCATCACCAAAGGACTTCACTTTCAGCTGGAACAAGTACAAGATTTCACGCCAACGCCCATGACTTTGGCGACAGAGATGTATTATACGGGTTATCATCCCTACACACTTGAGAAGGTCTATACCGCTCGCAGTAAAGAGCAGAAGTTGGCTCAACGCCAGTTCTTCTTCTGGTATAAACCCGAATTTCGTCAACAGATCAACCAGTCCTTACAGCACATTGGCCGCAAAGACTTGGCAAGTAAACTTTTCGGAAGTCATTGGAGAGAGAGTATAACTGAACACAACAGTTATCCGTCCAAAGGCAAACCCAAAGGAAGAAGGGGCAGATAATAAATTCACACCCGCTGACGGTATCAGTGTTGTCAAATGGATTGCCAATTCGGTTGGGAAGACAAAGCTGTTTTTAAAAGAGGTCAGCATCTTTTCTGAAAAAGGGCGCACCCTTTTTGGAAAAAGGTCGGCATCTCTTTTTTCGAACGACTGAACAACGTTCGAACACCGTTCGAATTGCGTTCAAAAAGAGTAAGCCTCCGGTAAAGTACGTATTTTCTGCAATCTCTTCGTCCAGTATCTTTGTACCCAAAAATAAAACTTATG